>JBKOYU010001105.1:0-2763 GCA_046725575.1 Actinomycetota bacterium
CTACCCGGATCATCTCATCGGCGGTGGCCTGGTGGTGCGGAGCGAACATCGCACCGACGCAGGACATCACTACGTCAAAACTGTTGTCCGCGAACGGCAGCGCCTCCGCATCGGCCTCCGCCCATTCCAGCTCGACACCGCGCTCGGTGGCGATGCGGCGTCCGGCGTCGAAGAGCTCCGGCGTGAGATCGCTCGCCGTGACGATCCCACCCGCGACAGCGGCCGGGATGGCCGCGTTGCCGGAACCGGCGGCGACGTCCAGAATGCGATCACCGGGCTTGACCCTGCAGGCCCGAACGAGTTCGGGCCCGAGTTCACCGATCAGCTCCGCGGCGACCGCTGGATAGTCGCCAGACGCCCACAGCGCGCGGTGCTTGGCCTTGAGCTGACGGTCGACTTCCTGCTCCACAGTGGTCATTTCGTTCTCCTTAGTTGTTTCACGCCTGCGGGGTGTTCGGGGAGCGTGTGGTGGTCCACACCACCCGAACACCGCCGAGTGACTACTGGCCGCGCTTGGCCTTCTTCCGTTGGGCATACGTCAGTTCGACCTCTCGTTCCCAGTAGGCGGCCTCTCTTGTGTCGCCCGCGGCGTCGGCGTCTGCCCAAGCCTGTCCCTGCGCGTCCAGCGAGTCACCGATGATGTCACACAGGGGCCTGGCGCTGGCGTTGCCTGCGGTGAGGCCGACGACTCCGGGCGCGGCGATCGCCGCCGCCAGCACTGCGGCGGCGGCCGCGCGTTTGAACATTGCGTGCGTCTTCATGTTGGTTCTCGTTCTGTTTGGTCGGCCTGCCGGTCGATCCGGTGTGGCTCACACGTATTGACGCCGCACGGGTGAGAAGGACGCATGGACACCCGGTGCGTCCGCGCGACGCTGCTGGCGTCATAACTGGCGTCATAACTGGCGTCAATCAATGACCCATGAAAGGAGTCACCATGTCCACCACACGAATTCAGCTCGCGCTTAATGTCGAGGACGTTTCGGCTGCGACCGACTTCTACGAGAAGTTGTTCGGGGTGCCGCCGCACAAGGTGCGCGACGGCTATGCCAATTTCGCCATCGAGGAACCGCCGTTGAAGCTGGTGCTGATCGAAAAGCCCGGCGCAGACGAACGACTCAACCACCTAGGTGTCGAGGCGGCCACTGCCGACGACGTCGCATCAGCACTGCAGAGGTTCCAGGCCGCCGGCTTAGAAACCACCGTCGCCGAGGACGACGTCTGCTGCCATGCGACGCAGGACAAGGTGTTCGTGTCCGCGCCGGACGTGCCACTCGGATGGTGGGAGTTCTACGCCGTCACCGATGACAACCCGGCGAACCCGGACGCCACGAGCACGTCGGTGTGCGCGGCCAGCTGCGCGGCCCAGGACAGCGCGGAGAGCACCTGCTGCGCCTGACCCCACTTCTCAAATCGTGGCGACGAGAGTCCGCCTCATAGCCGTCGCTACGGGCGGATTCTCTCGTTCGTCGCGTCGTACAGCGGCCGCAGCGACACCGAGATCGGGTACAGCTGCCCGCCGACGTTGACCTCGTAACTGCCTGCATTGACCCAGTCGGCATTGATGACGGAATTATCCGATGCCCGCACGTAGGCCAGCCCGACGCATGAGCCCGTCGTCTCACCCCACGCCGCCGAAGTCACCTGCCCGGCGACCGCTCCGTCGCGCAGGATCAGCTCCCCGCCCCACAGCATCGCCTCGGGAGCGTCGACCTTGAGCCCGACAAGCTTGCGGCGCGGTCCTTCGGCGTTGGCCTTCTCGACGGCTTCGCGGCCGAGGAATGCGATGTCGGTTTTCAGCTTGCACGCGAACAGCAGCCCGGCTTCGACGGGGTTCTCGCTCGGGGTCAGTTCCCGCCCGAATGCGCGGTAGCCCTTCTCCAGCCGCAGCGACTCGATCGTGTAGTAGCCGCCACGGCCAACGCCGAATTGAGCGCCCACCTCCATCAGGTCCTGGTAGACGCCGACGGCGAACTCGGCGGGAACATAAAGCTCCCAACCCAATTCGCCGACATACGTGATCCGGGTGGCGCGCACAGTGGCGTAACCCAATGAAATCTGCTGGCTCGTGGCGAACGGGAACGCTTCGTCGGACAAGTCGGCCGACGTCAAGGCGGACAACAAATCCCGGGACTTCGGGCCCATCACCCCGAACACCGCGTACGCTGACGTCACGTCGACGACTGCGGCGCTGGCTCCGTCGGGCAGGTTCTTGCGGATGTGGTCCTTGTCGCGTTCGGTGGTGGCCGCACTGCTGATGATCAGGAATTCTTCGGGTCCGGTGCGGGTGACCGTGACGTCGGACTCGTAAGTGCCGCGCGCATTGAGCATTCCGGTATAGACCGACGTGCCGACCTCGACGCCTACGTCGGCGGTGCACAGCCACTGCAGCGCCGCCTCAGCGTCGCGACCGACGAGCAGGTACTTCGAGAAGGATGTTTGGTCGAACACAGTGACGTTCGTCCGCGTGTTGGTCTGCTCGGCCGCCGACCACCCAAGCCAGTTGGGCTTGCCCCAGGTGTATTCGATCGTGGGATCGGCGCCCTCGGGCGCAAAGAAGTTCGCGCGCTCCCAGCCCATCTTGCTGCCGAAGTTGGCGCCCGCAGCTTGGAGCAGGTGGTGCACCGGCGAGCGCCGGAACGGCCGGGCCGTCGTCATTTCGCGGTTGGGCCAAGGGATTTCGTAGTGGATTCCGAGCACCTCGGCCACCCGGTCGCGCAGCCATCGGTTGTTGCCGTTGAACGGTGCGAACCGGCGGATGTCGAC
>JBKOYU010001064.1:0-10023 GCA_046725575.1 Actinomycetota bacterium
GTCCTTGAATTCTTTTGGCGCAAAAGCACATTGACCAGATCACCAACCGGTCAGTCGCTCTGATCGCCGCGGGCACCGTCGAACCCCGGTCGACTCCACCGCACCGGCGTCGCCGTCACAAACCCAGCGACATGCGCGGTCGGCTATAGCCTCGTTCGGGCGCGCCCGCTGCGACACCACGCGAAAGTGCCTCGGTCACTGGCACATTCGCCAATAGCTAGGCATCGCGCACCCAGCGGGCGGTTCATACGCGGGCCGAGCGCCACCCCGTGGCTGATCTGCAGGTGATTCCAAGCCGCTACGCGTTGGCCGCGGACCGTCACACCTCGGTCGCAGGCGTCGGCGCTCCACCGCACGCCCGCAGGTATTCGGGGTAGTCCCCGGTCTCCAGGAACTGTTGTGCCGCATGCAGTCCGCGGTTGGACAGCGCGTCGCGCTCCTGGGCAGTGATGTCGAAATCCAGCGTGCCGACCGACTCGGCGGGAACGGAGATGGTGCGCCGAACCGTACACGGGATGCGGCGTCCTGATCGCCGATCAGCGTCTCCAGCGCGCCAAATGCCAATGACAACGGCCCCGGATCTGGTGAGAGCCGACACACCGCCCGCCCGCGTGAGATCGAGCGCGGGCAGGTGGTGCTCTGGGGTGAGTGAATCGCCCGCGGTTAGGTCGTGGCGTGACTCTTCTTCTCGATGACCTCCAAGGCCTGCAGGAGGAAGGTGCGGAAGAGGGCGTGGTTCTCGCTCATCGGGAAGTGACCGATCCCCTTCATCTCGATGAACTCGGCGTTGTTGATCTGCCCGGCGGTACGGGCACTGTCCTCGGGAGTGGTGAGGTAGTCGTAGTCGCCGGTCAGCATGACCACCGGGCACCGATCGCCGTCGATGTCGGCGAGTTTGTCACGCAAGTCGTGGTCAACCGAGTAGAAGTACAGGTCACCCTTGAACGCCTCCGATCCTTGGCTGTAATAGAACCAGGTCTTCCACCGGTCAGCCTCGGGCGACTGCGGGGCCATCAGGTCCCAGACCCCGCTGGCGCACACTTGGGCGGCGTTGGCTCGCGGATGCTGCCACCAATCCAGATAGAAGCCCGGCGAGTAGTCGGCACCCTCGACGGGAATGACGCCAGCAAACCGGTCGGGTCGGCGGAAGGCCAGCTGCAGGGCGACATTACCGCCGAATGAGGAACCCATGAAGATCGGGTTCTCCAATTCCAGCGCGTCAACAAAACCCACGATGAAGTTGACGTAATGATCGGCAGTCAGGCGGTACTCCTCGGTCCACCACTTGGTGTTCTCGGGCGGATCAGACTTGCCGTGCCGGGGCAAGTCGTAGGCGATGACGCGGTAGTTCTTGGTGATTTCGTCATCCTCGAGAAGTCCGCGCCACTGGTGGTTGTGGCATCCGGCGGTGTGCTGGCAGACCAGTGGCTGACCGGTGCCATTCTCGAGGTAGAACACCTTGTACCGCAGCCCGTCCACGTCGACGTGAACGTAGTGGCCGGTTACGGGGGAGATCTTGCTCATGGCGTTGTCCTTCGGAAGGTCGTATTTGTGGTGGTAGTGGGCTTTCAGACCGGGACGCTGACGGTGCGCAACAGCTCGATCTGCCTCGTGAAGCAGCGGAGGTTCTGCATGAGCACCAAGATGTCGCCCTCGAGTTTCATGTCCCGCTGAAAGCTGGCCGCCCAGATGCCGTGGTACATCGGCTCGGGAGTGGGAACACCGACGTGCCGCCAGGTGTCGGCACTCGCGCGGATCGCGAACTCATAGGGCACGTCCAGCGGGCCAGGGTCGATGGCGACGTCGACGACTTGGCCTCGGTTGACTTGGACCACAAAGGAGTGGTCGCCCATGTCGAGCAGATACGAGCAGGTGAAGTACTTGCCGTGCGCCTGAATTTCGGGATCTTGGTTGCTGTTCTGCGTGAATGCCTCGGCCCACTGGACCGCGGTCGGTGACGTAGTCACTGTCATGATGGATCCCTCCTCGTGAACTGGATGAACGAGGCAGAATTTTCTGCTCGCTCCGATGCCGGCGCGGAGACCCCAACAGATCTTCGAGGCCGGGTCGCCTGCTATGACGCCAATCGCATCCCTGGCCTGAACCTGGCGTCCAAATACCTGTCATCAAACGACCGATAGGCAACAACCAATGGCCACGTTTCTGCCGGTTATTTTACGCCTGATTTACGCGCTCCCCCAGCTCGATGAGCGGCTGTTCGCGCATTTCGCCGCAATCGCCGAAGAGCCGCACTTCACCAGCAAGATCGGCGAGACTGCCTACACCCCAGCGCTTTCCGACACGACGTGGTGTAGCAGTCGATCCGAGCTGTTGAGCCGTTCGAACTCGTCCTCCCACAGGTCGATCACCCCCTTCGTCGGACCCCGTCGCCTGTCAACGCCATTGCGTTCTCGTGGGCCTCCTGCAGCGTGAATAGCGTGTCGACGCCGTAGATCAACAGGGTCGTGCCGTGATGGCGTTCACCAGATCACCGGAACCGCATTCGGCCAGCAGGTCGGGCGTTCTATGAAGCCCTGGTCGCCGACAATCTCGACATCGGCCGCCCGACAGTGTGGAACTGATCTTCCATGGCCCGCGACATTTGGGCAGGCCTCCGAAGTCAGACTGCGTGCCCAGGACGAGGATCGTCACTTGCCGCACCGAGATCGCCGGGAACGCCTTCTACAAGAATTCCCGCATCAAGCCGTATCTGAAGGACGGGCGGGTGCTGTGCATCGAGACGGTGATCAAGTCGCCCGATGACCTGCGCTGCCACCGCCGCCTGGTCCATCTCGACGAGCTGTCCGTGATCAAGTCCGCAGTCAGTCCGCAGCGGGTCAATCGCGATCCTGCGACAGCCAACGCAGCCAACGCCCTGGCGTGCGGAGATCTCACACCACCAACACCGCTCGCTTAATCAAACGCGCTGGTGGGATGGTTCGGGACGAAGAGGTCGTGGGTTCGAATCCCGCCACCCCGACTCACAGGCAAAGTCGCACGTTTCGCTACGAAATCGTGCGACTGTCTGTCTGATCGTGACTACGCGAAGATGCCGACGTTGTGTCCGGTCTTCGACGGGACCTTCGTGGACACCATCACCGGGCTCAGCTCGACCAGGCCGACCACCAGCAGCGGCCAGACGGCCCCGACGGCCAAGCTGACCATCACCATCAAAGATTGGTGCGGGCGTGTTCGACGATCGGCCAGCCGTTTACCGGCCGCGTACGCCGCAAAGCCCACCGGCAGCCCTTCTCCGTGCCTCTTGGTCTGGGACCCAAACAGAGCGAGGTGCGCGTGGAGGATGGCGCCCTTCACGTCCGCTTCGGCTGGGGATTTCGCACGGAGATCCCGCTGACCTCGATTGGGGACGCGAAGCCTGACGACGACAGGGTCTACGCGTGGGGCGCTCACGGCTGGCGCGGCCGATGGCTGGTAAACGGGTCATCCAAGAACATCGTGGAGCTGACCATCGACCCGCCGGCACGGGCTTACGTGATGGGCGCGCCGATCAAACTGCGGACGCTATACGTCAGCGTGACCGATCCGCAGGCACTCATCGCGGAGTTCGCTCCGGCGTAGTTTGACCCCAGCATCGACAGTCGCCAGCAGTCGCATCATTCTCGCGCCCGCCCGGTCCTGGTCGAGCGCCACATTCTCCAGTTTGATGCCGCTTCGCTTCCATGGCGGCGTTTGGTGGGTGCGTGCCCGCGTGGCTATTTGATGCCGCTTCGCTTCCATGGCGGCGTGTGGTGGGTGCGTGCCCGCGTGGCTACGAAGATCGACGAACCGGGGCTATCTCTGGACGCAATCAGGAACCAAATGGACAGCGGACAAATGGATTTCGACATCGAGCAGGCCACAGGCACTGGGCGGTTCCAGCCACTCGCGCGCCTTGTATGCGGAATCTGGATCCCAGCAAGGACGACATCGCCTTCGATCCCGCATTGCACACCGACGACGATGTCGAGCTTGTTCCCCACTGGCTCAGCGATTTTCGCCGCGCGGCCTACCGGCGCAGCAGAGAAGGCCGAGACGCATAGTTGGTTCCTCTCAGTGGGATTCGGTGCGGAGTTTCTCCAGCAGCGAGCCAGCCGCCTCCTTGAGGAACAGCTCCTGGCTGTCGTCGCCGATCTGCACAATGGCAATATCGGTGAAACCGGCCTCCCAGTACTTGCGCACGGCGTCGACGATCGCGTCGAGATCCGGTCCGCACGGGATGGATTCGGCGACGTCCTCCGGACGAACGAACTGCGTGGCGCCGTGGAAGCCAGCCGTCGTCGGCAGATCGGAGTTGACGTGCCAGCCCCCGGCAAACCAGCGGAACTGGTCGTGCGCGCGCCGCACGGCGGCGTCGCGGTCCGGGTCCCAGCAGATCGGTAGTTGCCCGATCACCCTCACATCATGCGGCAGCCCCGTCGCCCGCCGCGCGTCGTGCCACGCGTCGACGAGTTTCTTGTTCGGCTCGACGGCGATCAGATGGTCGGACAGCGGCGCGAACATGTCGACCGAGCGCCCGCCGGACACCGCGGTGGCGATGGCAACCGGAGTCTCGGGGACGTCCCAGATCCGGGCCGAGTCCACCTCGAAGTACTCACCCTTCCAGTCGATCAGCTCCCCGGTGAACAGCTCGCGAATGATCTGGATGGCCTCTTTGAGCATCAGTTGGCGCCGCGACACCGTCGGCCAGCGCCCCCCGACCACGTGTTCGTTGAGGTTCTCGCCGCTGCCCACCCCGAGGGTGAACCGTCCGTCGGCGAGGATCTGCAGTGTGGCGGCCTTCTGAGCGACGACCGCGGGGTGGTAACGCATGGTCGGGCAGGTGACGTAGGTGAACAGCTCGACCTGTTCGGTGACCTGCGCGACGGCGCCGAGCACCGACCACGCGTAGGGCGCGTGGCCCTGCGACGCCAGCCACGGGAAGTAATGGTCGCTGCACACCTCGAAGTCGAAGCCCGCGCGTTCCGCCGAAACGGCATAACGGACAAGCTCTTTAGGTCCGCTCTGTTCTGTCATCAGGGTGTAGCCAAAACGCGTCATGGCACCCGGGTACCCGAGCGCCTGACACCGAAACGGCTACAGCCTCTCCTTAACGGCCGCCGACAGCCGGGCGCCGTCGGCCTTGCCCGCGGCGATCGCGGTCGCGGCC
The DNA here is from genome assembly GCA_046725575.1 of Actinomycetota bacterium. Classification (GTDB taxonomy): domain Bacteria; phylum Actinomycetota; class Actinomycetes; order Mycobacteriales; family Mycobacteriaceae; genus Mycobacterium. The sequence continues at coordinate 5,147 of JBKOYU010001064.1, forward strand.
TTCATCACCTGGCCCATCTGCCGCACGCCGGGCCGCTCACCGAGTTCCTCGGCGACTTGGGCGATCGCGGTGTCGGCCACGTCAGCCAGTTCGGCTTCGTTGAGCGGGGTGGGCAGATACTCGTCGATGACGCGCGCCTCGGCGTGTTCGTTCGCCGCCAGCTCACCACGCCCGTTCTGGGTGTAGATCTCGGCCGACTCGCCGCGCTTCTTCGCCTCGCGGGACAACACCTTGATCACGTCTGCGTCGGACAGCTCACGCGCCTGGATGCCGGCGACCTCTTCGGTCTGGATCGCCGCCAGGACCATCCGCAGTGTCGCGGTGCGCAGCTTGTCCTGCGACTTCATCGCGGTGGTCAAGTCGGCACGCAACCGGTCTTTGAGTTCGGCCATGACGCAAACCTACGCCGGAGTGTCGGCCCGGCGGAGCTCGTTTTCCACCACCACGCCGGTCGACGACGTTGTCAATTCGCACAGTGATCGACAGGATGGTGACCATGAGCAACGACGCCGGCGGATACCCCACGGCAGGTCCGCCGCCGCCGGGCTATCCGCCACCCGGCAATCCGACACCGGGTTATCAGGGTGATCCGCCGCCCGTCTACCAGCGCTATCCGCCACCGAGTGGCTACCCTCCGCCCGGCTATCCCGCGCCGGGCTATGCGCCTCCGCCGGGATACGGCGCCCCGCCACCGGGATACGGGCCGCCGGGTGGCTATCCGCCGCCAGGTTATCCGCCGCCGGGATACCGGCCACCGGGATACCCGCCCGGTTACGGTCCGCCGCCGGTGGCGCAGGCCCTCAAGCCGGGCGTCATTCCGTTGCGACCGTTGAGCCTGTCGGACATCTTCAATGGTGCCGTGGCCTACATCCGGGCGAATCCCAAAGCGACGCTGGGGTTGACGACCGTTGTCGTGGTGGCCGCGCAGCTCCTTGCGCTCATCTTGTCGGTCGGGTCACTGGCCGTCACCGGTGAGCTGCAGGCGACGCTGAGCGGCGAGGAGGTGTCGACCGGTGCGTTGCTCGGTTCGTCCGCATCGAGCCTTGCCGGTGGCGTCGCCACCTGGCTGTCATCGATCCTGTTGAGTGGCATGCTCACCGTCGTCATCGGACGCGCCGTTTTCGGCACGAGCATCACGATCAGTGAGGCGTGGCAACGGCTCCGTCCCAGGCTGTGGGCGTTGATCGGCTTTACGGTGCTGGAGGTGATCGCCACAGCCGTGTTGATCACGGTCGTGGTGCTCATCATCGCCGGCGTCGCCGTGGCCGCGGGCGGTGTCGCGGCCGCCGTTGTTGGGGTGCCGTTGGTGCTGGCGCTCATCGCCGGGCTGGTCTATCTGGTCACCATTCTCAGCTTCACGCCGTCGATCATCGTGCTGGAGCGACTCCCCATCGTCCCCGCCATGTCGCGCTCTTTCAAATTGGTGCGCAACGACTTCTGGCGGGTGCTCGGCATCTGGTTGCTCGGTGGAATCGTGGCTGCGGTGATCGCCGGGGCGGTCAGCGTTCCGTTCAGCGTCGGTGGCCAGATCCTGCTTGTTTCAGCGTCATCCACGTTTGCGACGCTTATCGCGCTGGTCCTGCTGTCGATCGGCAGCGCGGTAAGTCAGATCATCACCGCACCGTTTTCAGCTGGCGTCGTCGTGATGCTGTACACCGATCGCCGTATCCGCGCCGAGGCGTTCGACCTGGTGCTGCAGACGGGCGCGGCGTTCGGGCCGGACGCTCCCGCCGATTCCACCGACCACCTCTGGCTGACCCGCCAAGCCTGACGTGCCGACGATAGACATCGACCGCGATGCCGCGCACGAGGCCGCGCAGCGTGAACTCGGAAAGCCGATCTACCCCAAGGCGTCGCTGACCGACCGCCTCTTGGATTGGATCAACGAACTGCTGTACAAGCTGGCGGACGCGGGGTCGTCGCTGCCCGGCGGCTGGCTGACGCTCAGTGTCCTGCTGATCCTGTTGACGATCGCCATCGTGGTGGCGGTCCGCATTGCCCGGCGCACCATGCGCACCAACCGCGGCGGCGGGGACTCGCTGTTCGGCGAGCATGAGCTCAGCGCGGCTGAGCATCGCGCGACCGCCGAACAGTATGCGGCGGCGGGCAATTGGTCGGCCGCAATCCGTCACCGGCTCCGAGCCGTCGCCCGGCAATTGGAGGAGAGTGCCGTCCTCGACCCGGTTCCGGGCCGAACCGCGACCGAACTGGCCCGCGATGCCGGACGGGCCATACCGAATCTGGCCGCCGAATTGACCAGGGCCGCCGATGCTTTCAACGACGTCACCTACGGCGAACGGCCTGGAACGGAAGCTGCGTATCGGATGATCGCCGACCTCGACGACCACTTGCGGTTCCGCATGTCGGTGTCCGACGCCATCGAAGCGGTGCCGACCGCCGCCGACGGCTGGGCAGAACTGCGGTGACGCCCCACGATACGGCCGTCGGGCCGACCGTCGCGCAGCGGTGGCGCACCGCTCGGTGGGTGCTGCTTGCGTTGGTCGTCATCGTGGGGGTCGCCACGCTGAGCACCTATCTGACGGCGCCGCGGCCCGGTGGCCCGATGGATCCGGAATCGACGGCACCGCAGGGGGCTCGAGCGCTCGTCACGATCCTCCGCGAGCACGGCGTCGACGTCGTCGCGGCCGGCGACATCGCCGCGGTGGAAAACGCGGCGCGGCCCGACACCCTGCTCCTTGTCGCGCAAACGTTCTATCTATTCGACGACGATCTGCTGCGGCGGCTGGCCGCGCTTCCCGGCGACCGGCTCCTGGTTGCGCCGGTGTCCCGGACCCGCGAAGAGCTCGCGCCGGAGATCCGCATCGGCGGCGGAACGACTTTCGGTGACTCCAAGCCCGACTGCGATTTGCGGGAGGCGACGCGCGCGGGCGAGGTGCAGTTCGGCCTCAGCGACGCGTATGAGGCGGTCGGCGACGTGCCCCTGACGCGCTGCTACGGCGGGGCCCTGGCCCGCTATACGCACGATGGCCGTGAGGTGACCGTCGTCAGCACCGCCGACTTCATGACCAACTCCGGTCTGCTCAAGGAAGGCAACGCCGCGCTCGCGATGAACCTCGCGGGCTCACATCCGCGGGTGATTTGGTACGCGCCTCAGCACAGCGAAGGCGAAGGCGAATCCGGTGGCGGCGCAGGGATTATCGACCTCATCCCCGACCACGTCGGATGGATCGTTCTGCAGCTGTGCCTGGCCGTCGTGCTGGTGGCGGTGTGGAAGGGGCGACGGATCGGCCCGCTGGTCGCCGAGCAGTTGCCTGTGGTGGTCCGTGCGTCGGAGACCGTCGAGGGCCGCGGACGTCTGTACCGGTCGCGGCGCGCACGTGACCGCGCGGCCGAGGCATTGCGAACGGCCGCGCTGCAGCGGATGACGCCCCGCATCGGTCTCGGCCACGACACTCAGCCTCCTGCGGTCGTAACAGCGGTCGCTGAGCGGTGCGGGTTGGCCCCACAGGCAGTGGCGCACATACTGTTCGGTCCACCACCGGCAAGCGATGCCGATTTGGTCAACCTCGCTCACGAGCTCGACAACATCGAAAGGCAGGTCGCTCAATCGTGACGCAGCCAACCGTACAAGACACGGCGACATCAGACTCCGCGCGAAATGCCCTGCTGGCCTTGCGCGGTGAGATCGCCAAGGCCGTCGTCGGGCAGGACGCCGTCGTCAGCGGTTTGGTGATCGCACTGCTGTGCCGTGGCCACGTGCTCCTGGAGGGCGTTCCCGGTGTTGCCAAAACGCTGCTGGTCCGAGCCCTCGCGGCGGCATTGCAGCTCGAGTTCAAACGAGTGCAGTTCACTCCGGATCTGATGCCGGGCGACGTCACCGGCTCGCTCGTATACGACGCCCGCACAGCAGAATTCGAGTTCCACTCCGGACCGGTGTTCACCAATCTGCTGCTGGCCGACGAGATCAACCGGACCCCACCCAAAACGCAGGCCGCGCTGCTCGAGGCCATGGAGGAACGCCAAGTCAGCGTCGAGGGCCAACCGCGTCCCCTGCCGGACCCGTTCATCGTCGCCGCGACACAGAACCCGATCGAGTACGAGGGCACCTACCAACTTCCCGAGGCGCAGCTGGACCGGTTCTTGCTGAAGCTCAATGTGCCTCTGCCGCCGCGGGATCAGGAGATCGCGATCCTGGACCGGCACGCCCGCGGCTTCGACCCTCGTGACCTATCGGCGGTGAAACCCGTTGCGGGCGTTGTGGAGTTGGCGGCCGGCCGGGAGGCGGTGCGCCAGGTCCTGGTGGCTGACGAGGTGCTCGGCTACATCGTGGACATCGTCGGGGCGACGCGGCTTTCACCGTCGTTACAGCTGGGTGTGTCGCCGCGCGGGGCGACGGCGCTGCTGGCCACGGCGCGGTCGTGGGCGTGGCTTTCCGGCCGCAGCTACGTCACACCCGACGACGTCAAGGCGATGGCGCGCCCGACGCTGCGACACCGGGTGTCGCTTCGACCTGAGGCCGAGCTCGAGGGGGCCAACCCCGACGGCGTGCTCGACGGCATACTCGCGGCCGTGCCGGTGCCGCGCTAGTGATCCTCACCGGCCGCGTCGGCCTGATCGCGCTGATCTGCGTTCTGCCGATCGCGGTTTCGCCCTGGCCCGCAACCACTTTCGCCGTCCTGCTGACTGCGTTGCTCGCGGTCGTCATCGTAGACGTGGCGCTCGCGGCCAGCACACGCAGGCTGAACTGCAGTCGGCTCGGCGAGACCGCCGCCCGGCTGGGCCAGCCCGTCGACGCGGTGTTGCTGGTCCAGAACACCAGCGGCGGGCGCTTCCGCGGACAGATCCGCGACGCGTGGGCTCCCAGCGCCCGCGCCGAGCCACGCACACATACCGTCGATCTCGCTGCGGGCCAACAG
>JBKOYU010000948.1:0-1957 GCA_046725575.1 Actinomycetota bacterium
CGAATCGCCGCGCGGTGAGCTCGGCGTGCACATGGTGTCCGACGGCGGCACCCGGCCGTATCGCGTGCATTACCGCGACCCGTCGTTCACGAATCTCCAGGCCGTGGCCGCGATGTGCGAAGGCGGCATGGTCGCCGACGCGATCGCCGCGGTGGCGTCGATCGACCCGGTGATGGGCGGGGTGGACCGCTGATGAGCGCTTGCGCGAAGAAGAGACAGTCATGAGCGTCTTTCTGCAGCTTGGCCCGAAACCCCATGAGCCACACCACTTCAGCGGGCAAGAGTCGTATGCGCCGGAGGCACAGACCCGACTCGAGGCTGACGCGGCTGACGTCATCGCCCGCTACCCGAATGCGCGCTCGGCGCTGCTGCCGTTACTGCACCTGGTGCAGTCCGAGGACGGCTACCTCACCCCGGCCGGCATCGATTTCTGCGCCCAACAGCTGGGTCTGACCGGTGCGGAAGTGGCCGCGGTGGCCACGTTCTACTCGATGTACCGGCGCACCCCCACCGGTGAATATCTGGTCGGGGTATGCACGAACACGCTGTGCGCGATCATGGGCGGCGACGCGATTCTTGAAGCACTGCAAGACCATTTGGGCATCCACGCCGGACAGACCACCGACGACGGCCGGGTCACGCTGGAACACGTCGAGTGCAACGCCGCCTGCGACTACGCCCCGGTCGTCATGGTCAACTGGGAATTCTTCGACAACCAAACAGCCTCATCCGCCCGCGACCTCGTCGACGCACTGCGCGCCGGCCAACCCCCGATGCCGACCCGCGGCGCACCCCTGTGCACCTTCCGCCAGACCGAGCGACTCCTCGCCGGCTGTGCGCAACAGCACGCCGACGGTGCCACCGCCGGTGCGGCGACCCTCGCCGGATTACACACCGCACACGAAAAGGGCATGGCCGCACACGGTTTGGAAGGCGAGGATTGAGATGGCACTCACCCCGGTATTGAGCCGGTATTGGGACCACCCGCTGTCGTGGACGCTGGACACCTACCGTGCGCACGACGGCTACCGGGCGCTGCAGAAGGCGCTGGGCATGGAGCCCGACGAGGTGATCGAGACCGTCAAACGCTCCGGCCTGCGGGGCCGCGGCGGTGCGGGATTTCCGACCGGGGCCAAATGGTCGTTCATTCCACAGCATGACGAGGGCGCCGGCGCCAAGCCCCACTACCTGGTGGTCAACGCCGACGAGTCCGAACCCGGTACATGCAAAGACGTTCCGCTGATGATGGCCACTCCACACGTGCTGGTCGAAGGCGCCATCATCGCCGCGTACGCCATCCGCGCGCGCCACGCGTTCATCTACGTCCGCGGCGAAGTGGTCGCGGCGCTGCGCCGGCTACAGACGGCGGTGAACCAGGCCTACGCCGCGGGCTTCCTCGGCGCGGACATATTCGGCTCGGGCTACCAGCTCGACATGGTGGTCCACGCCGGGGCTGGCGCGTACATCTGCGGCGAGGAAACCGCGTTGCTTGACTCTCTGGAGGGCCGCCGCGGCCAGCCGCGACTGCGGCCACCGTTTCCGGCCGAGGCCGGGCTGTATGGGTGCCCCACCGTCGTCAACAACGTCGAGTCGCTCGCGTCGGTCCCGTCGATCATCCTCAACGGTGTCGACTGGTTCCGGTCAATGGGAACCGAGGACTCCCCCGGATTCACCATCTACTCGCTATCCGGGCACGTCAACCGACCCGGTCAATACGAGGCGCCGCTGGGGACCACGCTACGCGAACTGCTGGAGTACGCCGGCGGGGTGCGCGACGGGCGCCGACTGAAGTTTTGGACGCCAGGCGGCTCGTCGACCCCGATACTGACAGCCGAACACCTCGACGTCCCATTGCATTACGAAGGCGTCAGCTCCGCGGGCTCAATGCTGGGCACCAAGGCACTGCAGGTTTTCGACGACACCACCTGCGTCGTGCGCGCGGTGCGCCGATGGACCC
>JBKOYU010000073.1:0-5532 GCA_046725575.1 Actinomycetota bacterium
GGTCAAGGTCACCCGCTTGGCGGTGCTGAACGCCGCGTCGGTGGCCCGGATGGTGCTCACCACCGAGACCGCCGTCGTGGAAAAGCCGGCCGAGGAGGAGGACGACCACCACGGTCATCATCACGGCCACGCTCACTAGACACCAACACGAAACACCACGAAGCACCCCCGGCTCTCAACCGGGGGTGTCTTGTTTGTTGGCCCATACGGCATGAGCATCCGGTGCCTACCAGAACAGGTCGTCAAGGCACCGGGCCTTCAACAGCTGATCCCCGCCGGGTGTGTCGTCCCGGCGCCCTCACCCGCTCCCAGGGTCAGCGCCGAGAGCCCAGATCCCACTGCCTCCAAGCCCGGCCACCCAACTAAGCAGCACGGAAGCGCTTTACCGCTGGGCAAACTGTGCTGATTCTCACTGGCAGGACCGCAGATATGCCAAATCTCTAAGAGTAAAATTTAGATTGCTGCGCCACACCTCATCACCGACCGGCAGCGGCACGGATTGCCCCGGCAACCGCTGCACGCAGGAGTTCGTCACGCCGGCTGCGGCCGTCGACTCTGCCCGGCTCTGAGGAAGCGAGCGAAAACACCAAAGGCTTTAGGCGACAGACGGAACGAGTGTCGGCGGCCTGCTCGTGGCGAATGTCCGAGTTCGTAATTTAACAGGAGGGGAATGTTGTGGAGTTGACCCGTGATCGCGCGGGCCAGCCATGGCGGGCACGTCATCGCGAGATCTTGAACCGAATCGTTCGGGAAACCGAGCCACCGACGGACAGCCTGCCGCGGATAACGAATCCGGGGCGCACAGAGCTCGACGACGCTTACCACGCGCGGGTGGGCGAGGTGCTCGATCTGGCCGGGAGTATCGGTGCCATCCTGATGGCGTCTGGGATGCCGGCGACCGCCACGATGGACCAGGTGACAGCCATCACCGCAGCGTACGGTATCGAGCGTTGCGAGGTCGATGTCATCAACACGACGATCCACGTTGCTGCGTACCGTGGGCCGACGTTGCCGCCGGCCAGCACGCTGCACATCGTGCAATCCCGGTCGATGGACTTCAGCCGACTGGCGGCCGTCGACCGTCTGATCGGTCGCATCCGCGCGGGCCAGGTGTCGGCGTCGGAAGCCCGCGACGAGCTTGACGCCATCATCACCGCGCCACACCCGTACAAGCGCTGGATCGCCACTCTGGCCTGGGGTGCGCTGGCATTCGCGACGGCGGGAACCCTGGGCGGGGGTCTGCTGGTCTGCTTGGTCAGCGCGCTGAGCGCCATGACGATCGACCGGGTCAATCGCGTGCTCAACAGGCATGGACTGCCGTTCTTCTTCCAGTACGCGGTTGGCGGCGCGATCGCGACCGCGCCGCCGCTGGTGCTCTACTGGCTCAGCCCCAAGCTGGGGATCCACTTCGAACCGACGGTGGCCATCGCGGCCGGCCTCGTTGTACTGCTGGCCGGCCTGTCACTGGTGGGCTCGGTCGGCGACGTCATCACCGGAGCCCCGGTCACCGCTGCGGCCCGCTTCTTCGAGTTGGTCATGTTGACCGCCGCGACGATCACCGGTGTGGCGTTGGTACTGCACCTCGCGAGCCGCTTCGGCGCGCCGTTCGTCGCCATCAGCGCGGATGCACCGCCCGCCCTGGCAGAGTTCCCGGCGCGTGTCGCATTCGGCGCGGCAAGCGCGGCGGCCTTCGCCCTGGCCTGCTATGCCGAACGGAAGGCACTCGCAGCCGCGGCATTCGGTGGTGCCGCCGGCACCATCGCGTTCCTTCTCGCACAGGGCACGGGTCTGGGTGCTGTGGTGGCGTCGTTCGCCGCGGCGGTGCCGATCGGCTTGGTCGGCCGGCTGATGGAACGCCGCAATCTCGCGCCGCCGCTGGTGGTGTCGATCGCGGGCATCGTGCCCCTGCTGCCGGGCCTGTCCCTGCTGCACGGCATCTACGCGATCCTCAACGACCAGCACGCCGTCGGGTTCGCATCGGTGTTGGGTGCGCTGGCGATCGGTACCGCGCTCGCGGCCGGCGTCACATTGGGCGAATGGAGCTCGTGGAAAGTTCGCAGACGCCGACTTCAGGCTCCCCGCCGCAGCCGCGGGACACGACTCGCCGAGCGCACGCGCACTGACTCTTATGAGGCGCGGCGGATGCCACGCTCGAGTAGCAACTCCCGCCCCGACTCCGACAGGCTGCCCGAGGTGCCGTAGGGCTCGGCCACGGCCACTACCATCCCCGGCTGATGCTCCGGCCGGCGCGTTACGGTGGATCGCCCATGCAGATCTTGACCGCTCCCGCGAGTTTCGGTCACTCGGACTGCGAGCGCATCGAAGGCACCGCGCTGGCGCAGCCCGTCCTGGCCGTCACCAGCCTGGCCTATGTCGCCGCCGGGATGGCCGTGCTGTGCTGGTCGATGCGGGTGAGGGCTCCGCTGGCTGGGGCTGCCGGAGTGGCGCTCGTGGCGGTCGGGGCCGGCAGCTTCGCCTACCACGGGCCCCAGCCGTCATGGGCGGAGCTCGCCCACGACTGGCCCATCGTCGCCGCGGCAGCGGTGTACGCCGCCGGCCTGGCCCGGAGCCGGCGCCGGCAGCGGCGGTCGGCATGGGTGACAGCGGCCGGCGTCTTCGCGCTGGGACTGGCCGCCTACGCCGCGGGACGCTCCGGGTCGCCGTTGTGCCGGCCCGACAGCCTATGGCAGTACCACGGCGCCTGGCACGTCCTCTCTGCCGCTGCCGCCGGATGGGCCGCCCGGGCCATGGCGCCAGGCCCGCCGGTGAGCGTCAGCCAGCGCGGATAGCCGCGGCTGTCGGTCGCTCAGTGGGCCCGGTAGAACGACCTCAGTTCCTCGGTCAAGCGAGCTCGTCTTGGTTCTCCGTTCGTTTCTCCGTTCGTTCTCCCCGACGACGATTGGCTCAACTAGCCTGTGAGAGGAGGCCCACGATGCGAATCGCTGTAGCCGGTGCAACTGGAAATATCGGTGCGCGCACTGTGTCGTTCCTCGAGCGCGACGGGCACGACGTCATACGCATCAGCCGCTCGCTCGGCGTCGACCTGATTACGGGCCAGGGTTTGGACGCAGCGCTCGAAGGGGTCGACGCGGTGATTGATGCCATCAGCTCGCCGCCGATCAGCCCAGACGAGACTCGCATCTATTTCGCCACAACCACGAGGAACCTCCTCGCCGCCGAAGAGCAGGCGGGTGTACGTCACCACGTACTGCTGTCGATCGTCGGAATCAGCCGGGTGAAAGGCGGTACTGCCCACTATGCGGGCAAGCGGGAGCAAGAGCGGCTGGTCGAGGAGGGCCGGGTGCCGTGGACGATAGTGCCAGCCACGCAATTTCACGACTTTGCGGCCTTGGCTACTAGCTGGACCGAGCGCGACGGCGTCGCCACCATTGCCCGCTACTCGTTCAGCCGATCGCACCCGACGACATAGCTCAGGTCTTGGCCGAAATCGCCGCCGGCGAACCGCAGGGCCACGTCGACGTCGCCGGTCCTGAGACGCAAGAGCTAGTCGACATGGCCCGCCGCACCAACGACGTTCTCGGTCGCAAGGTGAAGCTGGTTCCCACGTGGTCGGGCCCCCTCGATGAGTCGATGGCCGGCAATGTGCTGCTGCCCGGCGAGAACGCCCGCATCGCTCCTACGACGTTCGATCAGTGGCTGGCGGCTGGCGCGCGATAGCCCGGCAGCCACGGCCGCTCACTAATCTGCGCGAGCAGACGGAAAGCCCCCGACACGCCGAGTGGTCGGGGGCTTTTGCGTCTTCTCGCGCTTAGGACGCGCGGCGGATGCCTCGCTTGAGCAACAGCTCGCGCTCGGACTCGGACAGGCCGCCCCAGATGCCGTAGGGCTCGCCGACGGCCAGCGCGTGGGCACGGCACTGCGCGACCACGGGGCACTGGCGGCACATCTCCTTGGCGCGCATCTCGCGTTGCGCACGGGCCCGGCCACGCTCGCCGTCGGGGTGAAAGAACATAGAGGAATCGACGCCTCGGCATAGGCCCTGCATCTGCCAATCCCAGATGTCAGCATTGGGTCCGGGTAGCTGCTGCGGCTGTGGCATAGGAAAACCCCTCTCTACCCACCCTTTTCGCAATCGATACGGGCGCGCGAGTTGTGGAACCGATCCGAGCACAAGTCGCCGATGACTACTCGTGCACACAAAGTAGGGGGGCGCGCGAAATTTCGTCAATAGCCCGAACATGTGCTCAACCACATAACCGCAGGACGAGAATTTACATCACGTTCATCGTTGCGACCCGCCGGCAACGAGATCGGTGGTAACGAAACACCGACGATGCAATCACGACTTGTGTTTTCGCTGTTCGCGTCTCGCCGCACCGCAAAGAATCCTTGTCGCGCCGAGAAGGCGGTTGACATCGAATTAACATGGCCACCACGAACTGTTAACCGACGCCGATTCGGCGATGTGTCGAATGCGTGCCCCGCGGTACCGGGTTCTGCGTAACACACTGTGAATCGCATTGATAGCGTCGCGATCCGATGAGCATCGTGCTGGCGAACGCCGCCTTCGGCGACGACCCGCGACGTTGGCCGCTGCCGCCGGCGTCGACGCCGCACGAACTATGGCTGCGCGCCGTGGCCGCCGGCGGTCAGGGCCGCTACGGCAGTGCAATGGCCGATCTGGACGCTCTGTGCCGACTGCAGCGCGTCGGCCCGTTGCTGTCGCTGGCGCACAGCACCAGGGCGTCGTTCTTGCGTCAGCTCGGCTGGCACGAGCGGGCCCGCGGGTGGGACGGCCGGGCGATGGCGCTGGCCGGTTCGGACCCCGAAGCCGGTGCCGACGCCTACATCGGGCTGGCCGCCGACGCGCTCGGCGTGGGCCGGTTCGCGGTGTCGGCCACCGCGTTACAGCGGGCCCGCGTGTTGCTCACCAGATCGGGGCGGCAGCGGCTGCCCGTGCGGCTGGCGTGGGTGTCAGCGGAGCTCGCGATGGCCCGCGGCGACGGGGCGACCGCCGTGGGCCACGCCGAGTGTGCCGTCGAGCTGGCTGCGGCGTTCGGTTCGGCGCGCCACACGGTGAAATCGGATGTCGTCCTGGCCGCAGCGCTGTGCAGCGCCGGGGAACTCGACGCGTCGCGGCGCGTCGCGGACGCCGCACTGCAGGACGCCGAACGACTGGGAATGATCCCGTTGCGCTGGGCGTTGGCGTGCCTGTTGGCCGACATCGGCAGCGCCGATCACACGGCAGCAGAGGTGCTGGGGATTCGTAACGAATGCGCTGCTACGGTGCGTCGCCGGGGCGGCGCCTTGGTGGATCGCTGACAATGGTCGCGCCAGTGAAGATCGTTATTGTTTAGCTGACGTCCACACTTCGGGGACGTGTCCCTCACGTAACGCTGGAGATACCACTCACGATGACAATTTCGGGAGGACGTCTCGATGCTGTCGTTGCTGAGGCGGTGGCGGGCAACCGGGACGCGCTCCGGGAGGTGCTGGAGATCATCCGTCCGATCGTGGTTCGGTACTGCCGGGCAAGGGTTGGGACGACGGAGCGGAGCGGTCTTTCAGCAG
>JBKOYU010000724.1:0-9146 GCA_046725575.1 Actinomycetota bacterium
GGCGACAACGGCGCCGACGCTGCCGCCCGCCACGCCGAATATCACCACGACGCCGACCTCCGCTGAACCCGGCTGATCGCCGCTTTTCCGGATAGGCGTTTCACCTCCAATCGCATCGGTTACCCAGGACTCGGAGGGGTCATGGGTAGGCCTCTCCTGCATTGTTCGAGGCCAGAGACCGAATGGAGTGGTCAGAGGTGAAATCGAGTCAGCTCAAAGTGGTGGCCGCCGGTGTGGGTGCCGGCGCTCTCGTCGCGATGGGCGCACTTACCGTGGTGTTCAGTGACCCACCGGGTGCGTTAGGTGACGGGCCGGAGGTCACGCTGGGCGAAACGACGACGTCGACGACGGCACCAGCCGAGCTCGCGACGTCGGTGGCAAGCCCGACATTGACAGCCCACCTACCCGAGGGAATGACCCCGCCGTGACGCGTTAGCGTTCTGCGCGCCTCCCGGAAGAAACGAGTCGCTGGACCGCGTTGCATTTGAGGTGCAATCGAAGCGATTCAAAGTGATAACGGCGATGGTGGGCGCCGGTGCGGTGGTCGCCATGGGAGTACTGAGCCTCACGCTCGGTCCGGATCAGATCGGCACGGCCACAACTGTGTCGGGCCCATCGGCGACGCTGGGTGAAACTGTCACCACGACGACGCCACCATCGCAGCCCGAGACGTCGGAGGCGACTCCGCCGTTCACGTTCACCACGCCATCGGGATTCGCGGTGCCGCATTAATTTCCGGGCCGCAGAACGCCTGGGCCGCCGAGGTTCGGTAGTGGATTGCCGATATTGGTGACGGTTGCCGTCTGACCGTTGCGCGTCGCGTGGACGACGACCTGGTCGTCGACGGCGAACGGCGCGCCGGCATTGCCCGCTGTGCTGGGAATGACATAGGTCTGGGTGAAACCGTCCTCGCTGCGGACCGTGATCGATGCCTGCGAGATCGCGGTGACCGTGCCGGTCTGCGTCAGTTCGGTGGTGTAGCCGCCCGTGCCGTCGGCCACGACGAATTCGCCGTGCAGCGACGGTGGCCCGATTTCGCCTTGGCCGGGCCTGCCAATGGCACCGTGCTGGCCGCCGGGGCCACCCGGCATTGCGCCGGCCGGTCCTTGGCCCTGGTGCGCGGCGCCGAAGGGATGCGAAGTGCCCTCGGTGGCCGCATAGATCGCGGCGCCCCCAAGTGCGGCGATGACGGCCGCGACCGCGACGGCCGCCGCGCTTTCGCGCCGGCCCCAGCGGCGGGGTTCGGGCTGCGGCGCACCCCAAACCCGGTGCTCGGGCGCGATCTCATCGGTACTCATGGGACCACAGTGCAAGCCGTTTATGTGAGTCCGCTGTGCGTCTTGTCAGAGTCTCGTATGCCTGAGAACCTTCACAGCTCACACATAGACAAGGCACAGTCGGGACCTATGGCCGCGACGAATAATGAGCGCGTGTCCAGTCCCAGCGCTTTTACCGTGAACGAAAACGAACCCGCACGCGTGGTGATGCGGCGCGCGGACGGCAAGCCCATCCATGTGTTGGTCGTCGACGACGAGCCGGTGCTCGCCGAACTGGTGTCGATGGCTCTCCGGTACGAGGGCTGGGAGATCGCGACGGCAGGCGACGGCGCGTCGGCCATCGCATCGGCCAGGGAGACCCCGCCCGATGTCGTGGTGCTCGACGTCATGCTGCCGGACATGAGCGGACTGGACGTCCTGCACAAGCTGCGCGAGCAGATTCCCGGGCTGCCGCTGCTGCTGCTGACCGCGAAGGATTCCGTCGAAGACCGCATCGCCGGTCTGACCGCGGGCGGCGACGACTACGTCACCAAACCGTTCAGCCTCGAAGAGGTGGTGCTGCGGCTGCGCGCGCTGCTGCGGCGCACCGGGGTGACAAGCGAAACGGGCGGAGCCAAGATCGTCGTCGGCGATCTTGTGCTCGACGAGGACAGCCACGAAGTCACCCGCGGCGGCGACGTTATCTCGCTGACCGCGACGGAGTTCGAGCTGCTGCGGTTCATGATGCGCAATTCCAAACGTGTGTTGAGCAAGGCGCAGATCCTGGACCGGGTGTGGAGCTACGACTTCGGCGGGCGGTCCAACATCGTCGAGCTGTACGTGTCGTATCTGCGCAAGAAGATTGACCTCGGGCGCGAGCCGATGATCCACACCTTGCGCGGTGCCGGCTATGTCCTCAAGCCCCCGCGCTGACGCGGGCCGCCGCTTCCGCTCGCCGTGGAGCTGGTCGCTGCGGACCCGCCTGCTGGCTTCCCAGATCGTTCTGCTTGCCCTGGTGTGTGCGGCGATCGGGGTGGGCACAGAGCTTGCGCTGCAACGCTTTTTGATGAATCAACTCGATGTCCGGTTGGCTGAAACCGGTCACAGATCAGTCGGGCTGTTCGAATTCGGGCCGCCGCCTTCGCCGCCGGGTATGGGCCCGATGCCCGGCTTCCCGGAGCCTCCTGGGTATCCGCGGCGCATCATCATTCGTAACGACTTCGGCCCCGGCCCCGCCTTCCTCAACGCCCCGGGGCAAGCCGCCCGCACTGTCGGGGCAATCGTCAAGCGGGGTACGCCGGTCGATGCAGGCATCATCACCGCCGACGGTACGCAGTCCGAAATCAGCACCACCGCAGCGCAACAACTCGCTGCCGTCCCGCCGAACGACGCACCGACCACTATGGAGGTCGACGGGCTGGGCAGCTATCGCGTCGTCGCGATGCACGCGCGAGGCCCAGGCGAGACGATCGTGACAGGGTTGCCCACTTCGGAGGTGGACGACACCCTGCTATCGGTCCTCGCGATCTTCGGCGTGGTGGGGGCGATCGCGCTGATCGGTGGCACCACCGCCGGCATTGTGATCATCCGTCGCCAACTCGCCCCGCTGTCAAGGGTTTCCGAAGCTGCCAGGCAAGTGGCCGACCTCGAGCTCGATCGCGGCGAGGTGCGGCTGCCAACGCCGATCGTCAAGGTCGATCCTGCCAGCGCGGACACCGAAATCGGTCAGCTCGGCTCGGCGCTGAACCGGATGTTGGACCGCATCGCGGGTGCACTGTCCGCGCGGCATGCCAGCGAGACACGCGTCCGCCAATTTGTCGCCGACGCCAGCCACGAACTGCGCACACCATTGGCCGCGATTCGCGGCTATACCGAACTGGCACAACGCAAACGGGATGACCTCCCCGACGACGTCGGGCACGCGATGAGCCGCGTCGAATCCGAAACAGAAAGGATGACGCAGCTTGTCGGGGACATGTTGCTGCTGGCGCGGCTGGACACCGGGCGGCCACTGGAGCGCCAACAGGTCGATTTGTCCCGGCTCGTCGTCGACGCGGTCAGCGACGCCCACATCGCGGGGCCCGACCATCAGTGGTTGTTGGATCTGCCCGACGAACCCGTCATTGCCACCGGTGATGAAGCCCGGCTGCATCAGGTGCTTGCCAATCTGCTCGCCAACGCGAGGACCCACACGCCGGCCGGCACGTCGGTCACCACATCGTTGGCCGTGGATGATTCCGGCGGTGCAGTGCTGACCGTGACCGACGACGGCCCGGGGATACCGGCGTGGCTGCAGCCGGAGATTTTCGAGCGGTTCGCCCGCGGTGATTCGTCGCGCTCCCGGCGCGGCGGCAACACGGGGCTGGGTCTGGCCATCGTCGCGGCCGTCGTCAGGGCCCACGGCGGCACCATCGATGTGCACAGCGTGCCGGGCAAGACGGAGTTCGTGGTGACGTTTCCGGCCAATTCACAGGGGAGTCACAGCGCGTCCAAAACCGGCGCCTAGCGCGCTCAACGAAACTCAGCTTGATGACCGCCCTAGTTCTCCCGGCCGAGCAGACGCAAACTCGCACAGAATCGCCCTCTGGCGTGCGAGTTCGCGTCTGGTCGCGCGTCGAACTGGGTGTGCTGCTGGTCGCGACGGCGGCGCTGTATCTGTGGAATCTCTCGGCGAGCGGATGGGCCAACGCGTTCTACTCGGCGGCCGCCCAGGCCGGGGCCAGCGATTGGACCGCGATGCTGTTCGGGTCCAGCGACGCCGCCAACGCCATCACCGTCGACAAGACGCCCGCCGCGCTGTGGGTGATCGACGTGTCGGTGCGGCTCTTCGGGCTGAACCCGTGGAGCGTCCTGGCGCCGCAGGCGCTGGAGGGCGTCGCGGCTGTGGCGTTGTTGTACGCCGCGGTCCGCCGGGTCAGTGGCGATGGTGCGGCGTTGCTGGCAGGCGCGGTGTTTGCGCTGACGCCGGTCGCCGCGTTGATCTTCCGATTCAACAATCCCGACGCGTTGCTGGTGCTGCTGCTGGTCGCGGCCGCCTACTGCGTGCAGCGTGCCTGTGAAAGAGGCAGTAGCCGTTGGTGGTTGATCGTCGCGGGCATTCTCGTGGGCTTCGGGTTCCTGGCCAAGATGCTGCAGGCGTTCTTGGTGGTGCCCGCATTCGCCGCGGCTTACCTGGTCGCCGGTCACCACCGGATGCGGCGCAGGATCGTCGACCTGCTCGCCGCCGCCGCGGCCCTCGTGGTGTCCAGTGGCTGTTATCTGTTGCTCGTCGAGCTGTGGCCTTCGGATGCACGGCCCTACATCGGCGGTTCGCAGAACGACAGCATCGTCGAATTGGCATTGGGATACAACGGTTTGGGCCGCCTGACCGGTGACGAGCCGGGTGGGCTTGGCAACCTCAACTTCGACGTCGGATGGGGTCGGCTGTTCGGCACCGGAATGGGTCTGGACATCGCGTGGTTGCTGCCGGCCGCGGTGATCTGCCTCGCGGCGGGATTCGTCATCACCAGGCGCGCGCCGCGGACGGATCCAACGCGGGCGGCATTGATCCTATGGGGCGGCTGGCTGGCCGTCACCGCAGTCGTGTTCAGCTTCGCCAACGGCATCGTGCATCCCTACTACACCGTCGCGCTTGCGCCTGCGATCGCCGCTTCGATCGGCATCGGGGCAACGCTGTTGTGGCGCAATCGCTTTGATCTTCGTGCCGCGACCGCCTTGTCCGGCACTGTTCTGGTGACCACCATCCTCACGGTGGTGTTGCTGTCCCGGGACAGCGAGTGGATGCCGTGGCTGCGGGCAACGGTCGCCGTCGGGGGAGTGGGAGCGGCCGCACTGCTGCTGGTCGCCGGGCGCTTGCCCCGGCCCGTCGCCCGTTCGGCGGCGGCGCTGGCCGTCGCGGCGTGTCTGGCGGCGCCTGCGGTGTTCTCAGTTGTGACGGCGGCCGCACCGCACAGCGGCGCGATCCCGTCGGTCGGCCCGGCGCGGCATGGCTTCGGCGGCTTCGCCGGACCCGGCGGGCTGCTTGACTCGCCGAGTCCAGGGCCCACGCTGACGGCGACGCTATCCGCCGATGCACACGACTTCACCTGGGTCGCTGCCACCGTCGGGTCCAACAACGCGGCAGGTTACCAATTGGCCAGCGGCGCACCGGTTATGGCGATCGGTGGCTTCAACGGCACCGACCCGTCGCCCACGCTCGAGGAGTTCCAGCGCTACGTCGCCGACCGGCAGATCCACTATTTCATCCGCGGCAAGATGATGATCGGGCACTGGGGTGCGTCCACGACCGGCAGTCGCGAGTCCTCCGATATCGCCGAGTGGGTGGAAACCCACTACACCCCGCTGACGGTTGACCGCGTGCTCATCTACGACCTCACGCAGCCGCAGCGGAATTCATAGCCAGGGCATAGCTTCAGCCAACGAGGCACACACGCTGCTGCTCAACCATGGTTGTCATGACAGACATCGCCCTCGAACCCGCCGCCGGCTTGGGTAACCGACTCCACTTCGAATCGCGGCCGAACGCCGCCGTTGCGGCACGCGCCGCCGGCGTGCCGGTGCTCGACGTTGTGGTCCCGGTATACAACGAGCAAGCCGCCCTTGCCGATTCGATACACCGGCTGCATCGCCACCTTCGGGAGAGCTTCCCCTTCGAGGCACGCATCACGATCGCCGACAACGCCAGCGTCGACGACACACCCCGGATCGCGGCCGAACTTGCAGCCGAGCTCACCGACGTCCGGGTCGTGCGGCTGGAAGAGAAGGGCCGCGGCCGCGCGCTGCACGCGGTGTGGTCCACCTCGGACGCACCGGTGCTAGCCTACATGGACGTCGACCTGTCCACGGACCTCGCGGCACTCGCCCCGCTGGTCGCGCCACTCATCTCCGGCCACTCGGACCTGGCGATCGGCACCCGGCTCGGCCGCGGCGCGCGGGTCGTGCGCGGGCCGAAGCGTGAGATCATCTCGCGCTGCTACAACTTGATCCTGAAATCGACGCTGGCCGCTCGGTTTTCCGACGCGCAGTGCGGCTTCAAGGCCATCCGAGCCGACGTCGCCGAGCGCCTGCTGCCGCATGTCGCGGACACCGGCTGGTTCTTCGACACCGAGCTGCTGGTGCTCGCCGAGCGCAGCGGCCTGCGGATCCACGAGGTCCCGGTGGATTGGGTGGACGAATCGGACAGCCGCGTCGACATCGTCGCGACCGCGACCGCCGATCTCAAGGGCATTGGCAGAATGCTGCGCGGCTTCGCCGACGGTTCGATTCCGGTGAATACCATCGCCGCGCAACTGGGTTCATCGCGGCGATCGGCGGCACCGGGATCGCTGCTGCGTCAGGTCGTCCGATTCGGCGCGGTCGGTGTCGCGTCGACCGCGGCCTACGTGGTCCTGTTCATGTTGATGCAGGGGTGGGTCGGTGCTCAGGCGGCGAACCTGATCGCCTTGCTGCTCACGGCGATCGGCAACACCGCCGCCAACCGGCGCTTCACGTTCGGGGTCGGCGGTCGCACCAATGCGGGCCGCCACCACATCGAGGGGCTGATCGTGTTCGGAATCGCGCTCGCGATCACCAGCGGCGCGCTCGCCGGGCTGCACGCCATCGTCGCCCAGCCGCACCACTTGGTCGAACTTGCGGTGTTGGTGATCGCCAATCTGGCGGCCACCGCGGTGCGCTTCGTACTCCTGCGCGGCTGGGTGTTTCACCCGGGCCGGTCGCGCTGACTCCCACCAACGACAAAGGAATCGATTGATGACCATCACCTCCGATGTACGGGCCGTGCGTCCGAATATTCCCGCGGCACCACACGATCCGCCAGAACGAGATCCGCGCTGGGTGCGGCCCGCGGTGCTGGCGCTGCTCGCCGCGACCGCCGTGCTCTACCTATGGGGCTTGGGTTCGTCCGGCTGGGCCAACAACTACTACGCGGCCGCGGCGCAGGCCGCCACGCAGGACTGGAAGGCGTGGCTGTTTGGATCGCTGGACGCGGGCAACGCGATCACGGTGGACAAGCCACCCGCAGCGCTGTGGGTGATGGGCTTGTTCGGCAGGCTGTTCGGGTTCAACGCGTTCACAATGCTGCTGCCGCAAGCGCTGATGGGCGTCGCGGCCGTCGCACTGCTGTATGCGGCCGTGCGGCGCACGAGTGGACCCGCCGCGGGTCTGATCGCGGGCGCGGTGCTCGCGCTGACCCCGGTCGCGGCGCTGATGTTCCAGTTCAACAACCCCGACGCGCTGCTGGTCCTGCTGCTGGTGGCCGCTGCGTACTGCATGGTGCGGGCCACCGAGACGGCCAGCACCCGCTGGATTGCGTTGGCGGGATGTGCCATCGGCTTCGCATTCCTGACGAAGATGTTGCAGGCTGTCCTGGTCGTACCCGGCCTCGCGCTAGTATTCCTCGTCGCAGCCCC
This sequence comes from Actinomycetota bacterium, assembly GCA_046725575.1. GTDB lineage: Bacteria > Actinomycetota > Actinomycetes > Mycobacteriales > Mycobacteriaceae > Mycobacterium. The sequence goes on from JBKOYU010000724.1 coordinate 7,664, forward strand.
GGTCGGGATGTGGAAGCGGATCGGCAAGCTGCTCGTCGGCGCAGCCACGATGGTCGTGTCGGCGGGTTGGTACATCGCACTGGTGAGCCTGTGGCCCGCCGACTCACGCCCGTACATCGGCGGCTCCACCGACAACAGTCTGCTGCAGCTGGCGTTGGGCTACAACGGGATTGACCGCATCGCCGGTGGCGAGGGCGGTCCGGCCGGTGGCCCTGGCGGCGGTGGTCCCGGCGGGGCCAACCTGTTCTTCGGCGGCGAAGCAGGCATCGGCCGACTGTTTGGCCAGTCGATGGGTGTCGAAGCGTCATGGCTGCTGCCCGTTGCGCTCATCGGGCTCGCGGCGGGTATCTGGTTCACCCGGCGTACGGCGCGCACCGGAACCGTCCGCGCCGGATTGCTGCTTTGGGGCGGCTGGCTGCTGGTGACCGGCACCGTGTTCAGCTTCATGGACGGTATTGTGCACCCGTACTACACGGTGGCCCTGGCGCCTGCGATCGCGGCGCTGGTCGGAATCTCGGTGGCCGAGTTGTGGCGGGGCTGGGAATTCCTGGTGCCGCGGATCGTGCTCGCGATCATGGCTGCTACCACCGGCGCCTGGGCGTTCATTCTGCTGGATCGCACGCCGGATTGGCTGCCGGCACTCCGTTGGATCGTGCTTGCCGGATCGGTGGTCGTCGCGGCCGTCGTTGCTGTGGGCGCTCACCGAATGGGCCGCGCGGTCGTCGTACTGGCCACCGCTGCAGCACTTTTCGGTCTGGCCGCGCCTACCGCGTTCTCGATCTACAACGTCGCGCATGCGCACAGCGGCCCGGGCACGATGTCCGGTCCCAGTCGTGACTCCGGCTTCGGTTTCGGCGGACCTGGTGGGCCCGGCGGACGCGGTCCTGGCGGGGACACAGCCGACAACGCCGCGCTCGCGCAGCTCCTCGAGAGTGCCGACAGCCGTTGGGCGGCGGCCAGTATCGGATCAATGGGGACGAGCGGCCTCGAGCTCAAGACGGGCGCATCGATCATGGCAATCGGCGGGTTCACGGGTTCGGACAACTCTCCTACGCTCGCACAGTTCCAGGCCTATGTCGCCGATCATCAGGTGCGGTACTTCATCGGAAGCGACCGCGGCGGTCCGCCGCACGGCAACGCGGGATCTGCGCAAGAGATCACGGCGTGGGTGAAGCAGAACTTCACCCCGATCGACGTCGGCGGTACCACCGTCTACGACCTCAGCCAACCGTTGAACCACTGACACGGCCCGCCTGATCAGACGGCCGCCCTGCTTACCCCCGGGCAGGGCGGCCGTCGCCGTCTATAGGCGGTGATTTTTACCCGTGGCACTCGGCCGCCGCGTTGTTATGGTCGCGTCGAAGCGATCGAGGAGGTCCCAATGTCCGTGACCGACGAGTATCTGAAGAACAACGAGGCATACGCGAGCACATTCACGGGCCCGCTTCCGCTGCCGCCGAGCAAGCACGTCGCGGTGGTGGCT
>JBKOYU010000478.1:0-8381 GCA_046725575.1 Actinomycetota bacterium
CACTGATGCGGTTCGTCACGGCCGTCAAGTCAGGCGCCGACAAAGTCTGCGCGCCGGTCTACTCACATCTGCTCTACGACATCGTGCCTGGCGAAAAGCAGATCATCAAGCATCCCGACATTCTCATTCTCGAGGGGCTCAACGTGTTGCAGACGGGTCCCGCGCTGATGGTGTCGGATCTGTTCGACTTTTCGGTGTACGTCGACGCCCGCATCGAGGACATCGAGCAGTGGTACGTCAACCGGTTCCTCGGCCTGCGGTCGACGGCGTTCGCCGATCCCGCCTCGCACTTCCACCACTACGCCACGCTGACCGATGATGCCGCGGTGTTCGCCGCCCGCGACATCTGGCATTCGATCAACCGCCCCAACCTGATTGAGAACATCCTGCCGACGCGGCCGCGAGCGACGCTGGTGTTGCGCAAGGACGCCGACCACTCCATCAACCGGCTTCGGCTGCGCAAGCTCTAAGCCCGCCCAGGATCACCGAGCGGGCTTGAGCGGCAACGCCTTACGCCTTGGCGCGGCGCCAGCCCTGGTATTGCAGTTCGGCGAACACCAGAGTGTAGACGCCGCCCGCCAGCGTCAGGACCACTCCAGTGGCGGTCAACGGGAAGACGTCTGCGAGCACGAGGACGACGGCGGCGACGGTGTAGAGCAGGTTGGCGATGATCACGCCCATACCGGCCCGGCGCACCGACGGCAACGCGGCGAGCCCGAAGACGACGACACCGTACGCGATGAAGAATGCGGCCATGCCGTACTCGAATGCGAGTGTCGTGCGCGAGAGTTCGGCTATCCAACCGGCCACCGGGATGGCGGCGACCCCGGCAAGGCCGGTGATGACGGCGTCGGCACGCATCGCCAGGCGCAGCAACCCGTCGCGGGTACCGGTGCGATCAATTGTGATGGCGGACATGGTCTTCCTTTCTGTTTGGAAATCGAGGGCTATCGAGCGACCGTTCCGGAGCCGACGCCGCAACCTCTAACGACGGCGGCTCCGGACCAGCCATGAGGGAGTCACGCCAGGCGCCGCACCCCGAGGTACTGGGCGTAGGCGAAGGCGAGCGTGACGACCGTGAACGCGACGATCGCGACCACGCCGAATTCGGTCAGCGGCAGCCAGCCGGCGACGAGCACAACAGTCACGAGGATCGCGAACGCGACGTTTCCGGCAAGCACACCGACGCCAACGCGTCGGACGTCGGGCAAGCCGGCGGCCATGTACAGCGCGGCGCCGTAGATCACCAAGGCGGCGCCGCCGATCCACTCCGAGGTAGACGAAAGGCCGGACAGCCGTGACAGCGGGTCGGCCGCCATCGCGACGAGCCACCCGAGGCCAGCGCACAGGGTGGCGTCGGCGCGGAGGGCGAAACGCAGTAGGGAGTCGGTGCTTTCCCGGACCGGGCGGGTGTTGATTGCGGTCATGGCACTGAGGCTGCTCAGAACCCACTGCCAGATCGACGCCAGACGCTGCCAACTACTGCCAGCCGCAGGTCAGCGACGATGCGGGCGAGGAACAGAGGACGGGGTGGGGGCACCGCCCGCTTGCGGGGGAGAGCGGACCAATCAAACCTGAGTCAGAGGTCCTTCTAATCTTGGGCGGATACCAGGTTGCCGCGCAGATCGGCGGCGATCAGCCGGGCCGCCGCGTTCTGCCAGTTGTGCAGCGATCGTTGCGGCACCTCGGTGACGAACCACTGCCAGGCCTGCCGGGCGACCGGGTCCAGTCCGGCGGCGGTCGCGTTCTGCGCGTAGGCGCGCACCCCGACGACGTACGGGAAGTACAGCGCGTTGTAGTGGCGCCACTGCTCGGTGGTGCCGAAGTCGCCGCCGTTGCGCGGCTTGAGCCGGGCGATGCGGTCGGCCAGCAGGGCCTTGAGTTCGTTGGCCCGCTCCAGCGGCTGGTCGGGCGCGCCGCGGGCGGCCAGCCGCTCGTCGATGATCGGCAGCGCGGTCAGCGGGCTGGCCACCAGCTTCGACAGGTCGCCGTAGTGGCCGAGCGCGCGGCGGGTGAGCCGGGCGAAGGTGTCGTCGTCGACGCCGTCGAGCGGGTTATTCGACCGCAGCGGCAGTGCGGCCTCGGTGCGACGCAACGCGGCGCGGTCGGCCCGCAGGTCTGGCGAGCGGGAGAACGCCAGCCGGTCGAGCAGCCCGGCCAGCGGGTCGGCCAGCACGTTGATCGCGATCGCGATGCCCAGGCTGGTGAACAGCAGCACCGTCAGCGCGGTGTGGAGACCCGACACCGCCAGGCCGATCAACAGCTGGCCGCCGAACAGCAGCGCCACCACGGCCGTCGCCGCGAACGACCGCAACATGTCGGCCCGCAGCGCCTGCCCCTCGTCGAACGCATCCCACATCGCCACGGCCACACCCAGCAGTGCGACGTCGAATCCGGTCGACGCCAACGCCAGCCAGCTCGGCACCAGACCGAGCGGAATGATCAGGATCGCGTTAGCGAGCGCGAAGAACAACGTCGCGAGGATGACGAAGCCTGTGACCGGCCGCGGTTGCGACCGCCTCAGCACCGCATTGACCATCGCGCCAAGCGTGGCCAACGAGATCGCGGCGACCATCACCCAGTGCCCAAACCGCAACGGACCGTCGACGTTGCCGGCCGTGAGCGCACCCAAAAAGGTCACCGCGGCGACAGCGGCCACGAGCAGGATCTCGCCGGCCCGGCTGCGCCAGGTGTCGCCCGGCCGTGACAGTTCGAGCAGCACCGCGAACCACGCGATGCCCGGCACGGCGACCAGGTAGATCTCGATGCTGGAGAGCACATCCGATCCGCTGACCACCCGCACGGCGTCCAGCGCCACCACCGACGCGAAACTCGTCAGACCGATCGAGGCCAACACCAGCACGGGTTTGCGCGGATCACGGGCCAGCAGGTACAGGCCCAACCACCAGCTGAGCGTGAACACCACCGCTGACAGCGCAGCCATGGCTCAAGTGTGGCACTACATCCCGTAGCGGCGGTGACGCGCGGTGTAATCGCGCAGCGCCCGCAGGAAGTCCACCCGCCGGAATTCCGGCCAGTAGGCCTCGGTGAACCACATCTCCGAGTAGGCGCTTTGCCACAGCAGGAAGCCGGACAGCCGCTGCTCGCCCGACGTGCGGATCACCAGATCGGGGTCGGGTTGGCCGGAGGTGTAGAGGTTTTCCGAGATCGCGTCGATGGTGACGGCCTCGATCAGCTGCTCGCCGGTCGCGCCGTTGGCCAGTTCCTTGCCGAGCAGCGCGCGCACCGCGTCGACGATCTCCTGACGCCCGCCGTAACCGACCGCCAGGTTGACATGGAAAGACCCGGCAGCCGCTTCCGTTGAAAGGACGGCCTCACGCAGCCGCCGGGCCGGCTCCTCGCCGATGAGCTCGAGGTCGCCGACCGTGCGCACGCTCCACCGGTTGGCGGATGCGCAGATCTCCTCGGTGACATCGGTGATGATCTCGATCAGCGACGCCAGCTCACCGGGATCACGCTGCAGGTTTTCCGTGGACAGCAGATAAACGGTGGCCATCTCGATGCCGGTTTCCTGGCACCAGCGCAACATCTCGGCGATCTTGCGGGCACCCATCCGGTAGCCGTAGCTGACGTCGTCGTGACCGGCATCACGTGCCCAGCGTCGGTTACCGTCGCATAGCACCGCGATGTGGCGGGGCAGTTCAGATTTCGAGGACGCCAGTCCCTGACGCAGCCGCATCTCGTAGAGGCGGTACATCGGCTCCTTGAGCCGAGGAGGAATGATGTCCACGAAGATCCAGACTACTGTGACGCGGGGAAACCCCCATGCCATTGATGGAGGTGACATGGCCCAGATCGACACCGCCGACGAGGCCCAGCAACAGCCGCCACGCGTATACGCCGAAGACTTCCCCGAAGCCGTCGTCGACGGCGTCGAGAAGTTCCTCGGCAGACCCCGGTTGCGCGGCTGGATCCACGTATACGCCGCCGTGGTGGCCTTCATCGCGGGCGCGGCGCTGGTCTCGGTGTCGTGGGCGGTGGAGTCGACACGCGCCGGGCTGGCCACGCTGCTCTACACGTTCACGATCGTGGCGATGTTCGCCGTCAGCGGCACCTATCACCGGGTGCACTGGGAGTCCGCGACGGCGCGAAAGTGGATGAAGCGCGCCGACCATTCGATGATCTTCATCTTCATCGCGGGCAGCTACACGCCGTTCGCCCTGCTGGCACTGCCGTCCGAGAAGGGCATGGTGCTCTTTTGGATCGTGTGGGGCGGCGCGATCGCGGGCGCGCTGCTCAAGATGTTCTGGCCGTCGGCGCCGCGCTGGTTCGGTGTGCCGCTCTACATCCTGCTGGGCTGGGTCGCGGTCTGGTTCGTCGGGCCGATCATGGACAGCGCAGGCGTCGCCGCGTTGGTGTTGCTGATCGTCGGCGGCGCGCTGTACAGCATCGGCGGCGTCTTATACGCGCTGAAGTGGCCGAACCCCTGGCCTACGACGTTCGGTCACCACGAGGTCTTCCACACCTGCACCGCGGTCGCGGCGATCTGCCACTACATCGCGATGTGGTTCGCGGTCTTTTGGTGATTTGTGGAGCTGGACCCGCGGTGGGCGCCGCTGAACTCCACAAATCGCTAGAAGTTGGTGACATTGTCCTGGCCCCAGTAGGCCTTCATCGACGCGATCTTGCCGTCCTCGTCGAACGTCAAGACGCTGATGATGTCGATGCGCATGCCGCTGCCACCGAAATCGATGGTGAGCGTCCAGTGAAACGCCGCCTCGTTTCCGAGCGCGCAGGGTGAACACCTCGGTTTGGGCCTTGACGTTCTCGAGCGTGCCGTAGAAGCCACGGATCGCCTGGCGGCCGATATGCACCTCCAACGGGATCCTCGACTGTCGCGTCGTCGGCGTAGAGAGCCGCGATGTCGTCGGGCTGTCCCTTCGAGACGAAATCGAGGTAGCGGGTGACGGCCTGGGTGATCTGCTCGGCTACGGGCCCCCGTGGCCGATCCACGGATGCATGGCCGCGACGCTACACGGCCGCGCTCAACGCGGCGGCGAGATCCTGCTTGGTGGTGACGGGCAGGTCGCACACCCGGCCGCGGCAGACGTAGGCGGCGTCGGACCCGTCGACTCGGTCACGGTCGAGCAGTAGCTCCGAGGAGTTGACCGGGCCGCCGACCACAACGGCGCCGCCGGGCGCCAATTCACGTGCCGCGGAAAGCAATTCGGAGTGCTGCGGGTCGCAGGCCACCGCGATTTGTACGGGTCCGCGCACAGCGGCTTCGGCGACCGCGAGCCAGTGCCCACCCGAGCGTGCCAGCCGGGCCAGGATGGGCGTCGCGCTGGCCAACGTGGCGTCGGCCGCGGCGGCGTAACGCTCTGCGCGGTCGGCATGCACCAGGTGCGCGGCCAGCTGCAGCGCCTCGGCGATCGTCGAGGCGCCCGAGGGAGTCGCGCCGTCGAGGGGATCGGCGGGCCGGACCATCAGCTGCTCGGCGTCGTCGGCGCTGTCGAACCAGCGGCCCTCATGGTCCGGGTCGGCGAAATGGTCGAGCGCGATATCGAGCAGGCCGGTGGCCGCGTCGAGCCACGACGCGTCGCCCGTCAGCTGATACAGCGTCAACAGACCGGTCGCGAGAGTCGCGTGGTCCTCCAGGATCGCCGCGCTGTCACCGACGCGGCCGCCGAGGCTGGCACGCCGCAGCCGGCCGTTCACGACATGCAGGTCGACGATCGAGCGCGCGCATTGGATTGCGGCATCCAGGAATTCGGGCCTGCCCAAAGCGACGCTTGCTTCGGCGAGCGCGGTGATCGCCAGCCCGTTCCACGCGGTGACGACCTTGTCGTCACGGCCGGGCTGCGGCCGGGTCAGCCGGGCGGCCAGGAGCGCGGTGCGGACGCGGTCGTAACGTTCCGGGTCGTCGGGGTCGGCCGGCAGTTGCAGCACCGAACTGCCGTGTTCGAAGGTGCCGGCCTCGGTCACGTTGAAAAGCTCTGCGGCCCAACGCCCGTCGTCGTCACCCAGTACCTCGCGCAGCTGCGCGGGCGTCCACACATAGGTCAGTCCCTCGCGGCCGTCGGCGTCGGCGTCCAGCGACGACGTGAACATGCCGCCGGCCCCCAGCTCGTCGATCATGAACCGCGCCGTCTCGCCGGCCACTTTGCGCGCCAACGGGATTGACGTGCGACGCGCCCAGTGCGCATACACCCGAAGCAGCAGCGCGTTGTCGTAGAGCATCTTCTCGAAATGCGGCACCACCCAGGATGCGTCGACGCTGTAGCGGGCGAAGCCACCCGCCAGCTGGTCGTAGATGCCGCCGCGCGCCATCGCGGTGCAGGACCGCTCCACCGCCTCGAACGGCAAGATGTCGCCGGTGCGTTCGTGGCCGCGCAGCAGCGCCTCCAAGAGCGCCGACGGCGGGAACTTCGGCGCGCCACCGAACCCGCCGCGCTCAATGTCCTCGTCCTGCAAGACCGCGGCAACGGCGTGGTCGCACAGCGCGGGCACCACTGGCGGCCCACCACCAGGCAGGCCCGAGGCCATCGACCGCAGCTCGCCCGCGATGCGCTCGGAGGCCTCCTCCACCTCGCCGCGCCGGGTGCGCCAGGTCTCGCTCACCGCGGCGAGCAGCTGCAGGAAGTTCGGTTTCGGGTAATAGGTGCCGCAGAAGAACGGCCGCCCGTCGGGCGTGAGGAAGCACGTCATCGGCCAGCCGCCCTGCCCGGTCAGTGCCACGGTGGCGTTCATGTAGACCGCGTCGAGGTCGGGTCGCTCTTCGCGGTCGACCTTGATGTTGACGAAGCCGTCGTTCATTGCAGCGGCGACCTGCTCGTCCTCGAACGACTCGTGGGCCATCACGTGGCACCAGTGGCACGCCGCGTACCCGACGGACAGCAGGATCGGCACGTCGCGCGCAGCAGCCTCGGCCAGCGCCTCGGGCGTCCACTGCTGCCAGTGCACCGGATTGTCGGCGTGCTGGCGCAGGTACGGGCTGGTGGCCTCGGAAAGGGTGTTAGCCGCCGGGCTCACGTTTGGGATCCTCGTCGGGCGACTGGTCAGGCTCGGGTTGGTCGAACGACTTGGGCAGCTTGCGCAGGTGCCGGTTCATCGACCACACCAACGCGAACGTGCCGATCAACAGCAGCACGACGATGGCGAGCCCGAACGGGCTCGCCTTGCCGAAGTCCGGGCCGGTGTTGCGGGGCGCGTCGTCGGCCAGCAGACCGATCGCCAGCATCAATGTGCTGTTCACGTGTCGATCCCCGCGAACAGGTCGGTCTCGGGTAACGAGACGGGTATCCGCGAGCGCGCCAGCTCGTATTCCTCAGTGGGCCATAGCCGTTGCTGCCATTCAATGGGTGCGCGGAAGAAGTCCCCAAGAGGGTCGATCTGCGTCGCATGCGCACGCAAGGCGTCGTCGCGCTGCGCGAAATACTTGGCGCACTCGACGCGCGTCGTCACCCGATTGGCGAACACGTCATGCTTGGGATCCCAGTGCTTGAGCCACTTCTCGAACGGGCCTTCCTGTCCGTGCTTGGCGAACTCGTCCTGCAGCAGCTGCATGCGCTTCCGCAGAAATCCGTGGTTGTAGTACAGCTTCGGGACGTCCCACGGCTCGCCCGCGTCGGGGAAGCGAAGAAAGTCGCTTGCGGCCTCGTAGGCGGCCACCGAAACCTGGTGGGTTCGGATGTGGTCCGGATGTGGGTAGCCGCCGTTCTCGTCGTACGTGGTCATCACGTGCGGCCTGAACTTGCGGACCACGCGTACCAGTTCCTCGACGGGCTCCTCCAGCGGCACCACGCCCAGGCAGCCGTCGGGCAGCGGGGGCGGCGGATCGCCCTCGGGCAGGCCGGAGTCGACGAAGCCGAGCCAGTGGTGCTCGACCCCGAGGATCTCGGCGGCCTTGGCCATCTCGTCGCGACGGATCTCGGCAATCCGGCCGTGCACCTCCGGCAGGTCCATCGCCGGGTTGAGGATGTCGCCGCGCTCGCCGCCGGTGAGCGTCACCACGAGCACACGCACACCCTCGTCGGCGTAGCGCGCCATCGTGGCGGCACCCTTGCTGGACTCGTCGTCCGGGTGGGCGTGCACCGCCATCAACCGCAGTTCGCTCAACCTGTTCCCTCTTACCTGCTCGTCTCAGCCGGCCCAGTGCCGGCGTCATCGAGACGTTTCAACCATTCGGGTAGCCCTATAGTTCCAGTTCTGTAGAACTATCCGACGGACGGGGATGCGAAACGACATGATCGAGCGCCCCGCCACCCGCTACGGGCGGCAGCGGCTGTCACGCAGCAACCGCCGCTGGATCGCCATCGGGTTGGGTGTGCTGGTCCTTGCGGTCGGAATCGCGATCGCGGTGATCGCTTCGCAGCGCCTCGGTACCGGAGAGGTCAAGGGCGAGCTGGGTGGTTATCAGC
>JBKOYU010000198.1:0-3364 GCA_046725575.1 Actinomycetota bacterium
CAGGTAGCCGATCTTCAGCGTGGTGCCGCGCTTGATGGTTCCTGCGGCCGGCTGCAGTTCACCGGTCAGCAGCCGCAACACCGAGGTCTTGCCGGTGCCGTTCACACCGACAAGCCCGATGCGGGCGCCAGGCCCGATCGACCAATCAACGCGATCCAAAATCACCCGTGGCGGGTCACCCACCTCCAACAAGACCCGGTGCAGGTCGAACACATCCTTACCCAGCCGAGTAGTCGCAAACCGTTGCAACACAAGCGAATCCCGCGGCGGAGGTTCGTTCGCGATCAACTCGTTCGCCGCCTGGATGCGGAACTTCGGTTTCGACGTGCGTGCCGGCGGGCCACGCCGCAGCCACGCCAGCTCCTTGCGCATCAGGTTGCGCCGCCGCGCCTCCGTCCCCGCCGCCAGCCGCATCCGCTCGGCGCGGGCAAGTACGTAGGCCGCGTACCCGCCGTCGTAGGCGTCGACCGCGCCGCCGTGCACCTCCCACGTCCGCGTGCACACAGCGTCCAGGAACCAGCGATCGTGGCTGACCACCACCAGCGCCTTGGCTCGCCGACCGTTGAGGTGCTCGGCCAGCCACCCGATCACCTCGACGTCGAGATGGTTGGTCGGCTCGTCGAGCACCAGCACGTCGTGGCCGGCCAGCAGCACCTCGGCCAGCGCCACCCGGCGACGCTCACCACCCGACAGCCGGCCCACGCCGGAGTCCAAGTCGACACCGGACAACAGATGCGAGACGACCGCGCGGGTATCAGGCTCGGCCGCCCAGATGTGGTCCGGTCTACCGCCGACGATCACCTGCCGCACGGTGGCCCCGGCCGCGAAGTCGTCGGCTTGCCGCAGGTAGCCCACCGACAGGCCGGAGGTATGCGTGACCCGGCCGGAATCCGGCTCCCGGGTGCCGGTCAGCACCTGCAGCAGCGTGGTCTTGCCGTCGCCGTTGCGCCCGACGACACCGACCGCATCGCCGTCGTCGACGCCCAGGCTGACCGCATCGAGCAGCGTGCGGGTGCCGTAGCCGACGGTCGCCCGCTCAACATTGATCAGGTTCGCCATCGACCGCCGATGATATGTAGGCGCGTGCCAGAATGGCGGGCGGCAGTCGGGGGACTGAAGTTATAGGGGAGCGCTGGGTGGTGGACCTTTCGGCAATAACCAGGCCAGTGGGACGGCTGGTGGCCACCGCGCAGAACGGATTGGAAGTGCTGCGCTACGGCGGCCTGGAAACCGGCGCCGTACCATCGCCGTTCCAGATCATCCAGAGCGTTCCGATGTACCGGCTGCGGCGCTACTTCCCGCCAGACGCCCGACCAGGCGCGAAGCGGCCCAGACCTCCGGTTCTGATGGTGCACCCGATGATGATGTCGGCCGACATGTGGGACGTCACCCGCGACGACGGCGCCGTCGGCATCTTGCACAAGGCCGGCGTCGACCCGTGGGTCATCGACTTCGGCTCGCCCGACAAGGTCGAGGGCGGCATGCAGCGCAACCTCGCCGACCACGTCGTCGCGCTGAGCGAGGCGATCGACACCGTCAAGGAGGTCACCGGCCGCGACGTCCACCTGGCCGGCTACTCGCAGGGCGGCATGTTCGCCTACCAAACCGCCGCCTACCGCCGGTCGAAGGATCTCGCCAGCATCGTCGCGTTCGGCGCACCGGTCGACACCCTCGCCGCGTTGCCGATGAACATGCCTGCCAGCCTGGCGCCGGCGGCCGCGGACTTCATGGCCGACCACGTGTTCAGCCGCATCGACATCCCGGGCTGGCTGGCGCGCACCGGATTCCAGATGCTCGACCCCATCAAGACGGCGCAGTCGCGGCTGGAGTTCCTGCGTCAGCTGCACGACCGCGACGCACTGTTGCCCCGCGAACAGCAGCGGCGATTCCTTGCCTCCGAAGGCTGGATCGCATGGTCGGGCCCCGCGATCTCCGAGCTGCTCAAACAGTTCATCGCGCACAACCGGATGATGACCGGCGGCTTCTCCATCCACGGCGACCTGGTCACGCTGTCCGACATCGACTGTCCTGTGCTCGCCGTCATCGGCGAGGTCGACGACATCGGCCAGCCGGCCTCGGTGCGTGGGATCAAGCGGGCCGCGCCAAAGGCCGACGTCTACGAATTCCTCATCCGGGCAGGACATTTCGGCTTGGTCGTCGGCTCCAAGGCGGCCAGCCAGACGTGGCCGACCGTCGCGGAGTGGGTCAAATGGATCGACGGCACCGGTGAGCAGCCGGAAGGCGTCAACCCGATGGCCCTGCAGCCCGCCGAGCACACCGAAAGCGGTGTCTCCTTCTCTTCGCGCGTGGCGCACGGCACTGCGGCCGCGACCGAGATGGTGCTCAGCCTTGCCCGAACCGCCGCCGATGCGATCGTGGCCGCCAACAAGTCCGCGCGGACGCTCGCCATTGAGACGTATCGCACGCTTCCCAGGCTCGCGCGGCTCGGCCAGATCAATGACCACACCCGGATCTCGCTCGGCCGCATCATGTCCGAGCAGGCCCGCGACGTACCCGAAGGAGAGTGCCTGCTGTTCGACGGCCGCGTCCACACCTACGAAGCGGTGGACCGCCGGATCAACAACGTCGTGCGTGGCCTGATCGAGGTCGGCGTGCGACAGGGTGCCCACGTCGGCGTGTTGATGGAGACCCGCCCTAGCGCGCTCGTCGCGATCTCCGCACTGTCGCGGCTCGGCGCCGTTGCGGTCTTGATGCCGCCCGACGTCGACTTGGCCGCCGCGGCGCGTCTCGGAGCGGTGTCGGAGATCATCGCCGACCCCAGCAATCTCGAGGCGGCCCGCCGGCTCGACATGCGGGTGCTGGTGCTGGGCGGCGGCGAATCACGCGACCTGCACCTGCCCGAGCACGCCGACGTCATCGACATGGAGAAGATCGACCCCGACGTCGTCGACCTGCCCGGCTGGTACCGACCCAACCCGGGGCTCGCCCGCGACCTGGCGTTCGTCGGGTTCAGCTCCATCGGCGGCGACCTCGTCGCCCGCCAGATCACCAACTACCGGTGGGCGCTGTCCGCGTTCGGCACCGCCTCGGCCGCCAACCTCGGCCGCGCCGACACCGTCTACTGCCTGACCCCGCTGCATCACCAGTCCGGGCTGCTGGTGAGCCTCGGCGGTGCGGTCGTCGGCGGGTCGCGCATCGCGCTGTCGCGCGATTTGCGCCCAGATCGGTTCTTGCAGGAGATCCGGCAGTACGGCGTGACAGTGGTGTCGTACACCTGGGCGATGCTGCGCGAGGTCATCGACGATCCGGCGTTCTCGCTGACCGGCAGCCACCCGGTACGTCTGTTCATCGGTTCCGGCATGCCGACGGGCCTGTGGAAGCGGGTCATCGATGTGTTCGCACC
>JBKOYU010000538.1:0-3784 GCA_046725575.1 Actinomycetota bacterium
CGGCTGACCCGGTCCGGTTGATCTTCCCGGTAGAGTGCCCCATCCGGCTTTCGCCCCGCCGGCCGACTCCAGGGGCCAGCCAGAAGCCGCGGCGCCGCTTAGAACAGTGTGTAGACAAGAGGCCCAGCACCCGCCCCGGCCACGAAGATCAGGACCGCAACGAACAGAAGGGTGACAGTAATTGGGATCAGCCACCACTTCTTGTTGTGCCGGAAGAACTGCCAGAATTCGCCGATGAAGGTGCTCGGGCGTTCGGAGGCGGCACGGCTGAACTCGGAGTCGGGCACGGGAATCTCCTCAGAATTGCTGGAAGTACCGGCGGGGGTCGCCGGCAGGGCGGTGCGGCACCCAGTATGAGGGCACCGACGAGTCGAAACGTCGCTGCATGGGATCGTGTCGCAACACCCGCAGCAGCAGCGCAACCGGGGTGACAACGAACAGGAAGACGGCCAGCAGAATGACGTGGGAGAGCAGCCAGCCGATCGGGTAGACGGCCCGCGACATCCCGACGTACAGCGGCCGACGCAGCCGGGGGGCCGCGACGTAGGCCACAGTGAGGACGGCGCCGGCCACCCACAGCCCGTTGCGCACGCCAATGAAGCCGAGGCGGTGTGCGACCATGAGCCCCAGCAGCGCAAAGGTGACGGGCAGGACCACCGCGAACACCGCCAGTTCGCGGGGGCCGGGGTTGTGGTCGATCCTCATCATCAGTCGAGCGAGAACTCCCCCAGGTAGCGCTCCAGCTCGAGCGGGGAGGCGCCGCCCTGTTCGGCCTTGAGCAGCACAGCGTCCTCAAGCACGAGCACGTCCATCCCGGTCGCCATGAAGCATCGGAAGGCATCATCCGGGGTGCAGACGATCGGCTCGCCCCGCACGTTGAACGACGTGTTGACCAGAACAGGACAGCCGGTCCGCTGGTGGAAGCGCTCGAGCAGCAAATGGAAACGGCCGTGGCGCTCGGCATCGACGGTCTGCAGCCGCGCCGACAGATCCACGTGGGTGACGGCGGGGATGGTCGAGCGGACCACGCCCAGCTTGTCGAGCCCCTGGGCCATCGCGCCAGCCGCCGCCGTGCGCTGCGCAGCGGCCACCGGTGCGACCAGGCACATGTAGGGGCTCTCCTCACCGGCCGCCCGCTCGAACCAGTCATCGACGTGGTCCAAGAGCACCGCAGGCGCGAAGGGGCGGAACGACTCTCGGAACTTGATTTTTTGGTTCATGACAGACTGCATGCGGGGGCTGCGGGGATCACCCAGGATGCTGCGTGCGCCGAGAGCGCGCGGCCCGAACTCCATGCGGCCCTGAAACCAGCCGACCACGTTCCCATCGGCGAGGAGGCCGACCACCAGGTCACACAGCTCGACCTCGTCGTCGACTAGGCGGTAGGTCGCCCCGTTACGGCCCAACATGGCGACCACGTCGTCTCGGTTGTAGCGCGGACCCAGGAACGACCCTCGTTGCCGGTCCCTTCCCTGCGGAGCCCTTTCATTGCCGAGCAGCTGATGCCAGACGAACAATGCGGCGCCGACGGAGCCACCGGCGTCCCCAGCGGCGGGCTGGACCCAGATGCGCTCGAACGGCGTGTCTCGCAGGATGCGGCTGTTGGCCACGCAATTGAGGGCGACCCCGCCGGCCATGCACAGGTTGGTCATCCCGGTCGTGGCATGGAGGTGGCGAGCCGCCCGGATGACGATCTCCTCCGTGATCTGCTGGACCGACGCCGCCAGGTCCATCTCGCGCTGCGTGATGGGCGACTCGGGTGCGCGCGGGGGACCGTCGAAGAGCTCCTCGAAGCGCTTCGACGTCATCTGCAACCCGGTGCAGTAGTCGAAGTAGCGCAGGTTGAGCCGGAATGACCCGTCGTCGCGCAGGTCGACCAATTTGTCGAGGATCCGGTCGACATAGACCGGCTCGCCATAGGGAGCAAGGCCCATCAGCTTGTACTCGCCGGAGTTCACCTTGAACCCGGTGAAGTAGGTGAAGGCGGAGTAGAGCAGCCCCAGCGAGTGCGGGAAGCGCAGCTCGGCGTGCAGCTCCATCCGGTTTCCGCGACCGGTTCCCATGGTCGCCGTCGCCCACTCGCCGACACCATCGAAGGTCAGGATGGCGGCTTCGTCGAACGGAGAAGGGAAGAAAGCGCTGGCGGCGTGGGACTCATGGTGCTCGACGAACGATACGCGCTTGGTGTAGCCCCCGCCGAGCTGACGGCGGATCTCTCGCGGCAGGTGCAGCTTCTCGCTGAGCCACAGTGGCATCGACCGGACGAACGATCGGAAGCCGTGGGGCGCGAATGACACGTAGGTCTCGAGCAGCCGATCGAAGGTGAGGAGCGGCTTGTCGTAGAAGACCACGTGGTCGAGGTCCTTGGGCGTGAGCCCCGCCTCCTCAACGCAGTAGGCGACGGCGCGGCTGGGGAAAGAGGGGTCGTGCTTGCGGCGGGTAAAGCGCTCCTCCTGGACCGCGGCCACGATGTCGCCGTCGACGACAAGCGCAGCGGCGGCGTCGTGGTAATAGGCGGAGATGCCGAGGATCGAGGTCATCGGGACGCGATGACCTCCCGCAGCAGGGGCTCGACCTGAGCGGCGACCAGCTCGCCGATCTTGTGGTGGCCAAGGGCGTTGGGGTGGTTGTCGTTGGCAATCACGGTGTCCGGGCCGAACGCCGGGTCTATGCGGACCAGCGGGATGCCCTCCCGCCCGAAGGCAGCCACGTCGAGCGCATCGAGGTCGCCGCTTTGGCCGACCAGCACGAAGCGGGCACCGTCGCGCCGCAGGTCATCGGCCATTCGGCTGATCAGGACCGAGGTCAGGTGGTGAGCATAGCCCGCCGGCGTGAAGGCCGGCGGGGGAGCCACCGCTGGCGGCGCGGGCGCCAGCGCTGACGGTGCGGCCGGGGCCGCGGCGCCTGCCTCATTCGCCGGCGGCGGGGGTGGCGGGGGCGCCGGCGGAGGCACAGGGGGGTTCCGCCTGCCGTCGTCGATCGGGGTGCCCAGGTTTAAGAGCGCGTTCACCAGCGTCGGATTCCGCTGCAGGCGCTCGGCGACGTAGCTGAAGAAGGCCGAGTGGTTGGCCAGGTTCATCTGCAACTGGCACATAATCTGGGACCGGAGGCCGTCGATCCGCCGAGCCACGCCGTCCACCACCCGGTAGTCCGAGCAGCGGGAATAGTTGGGTACAGGCTGCCCAACCAGATGAAGCGTGTCGTCGGGGCCCAAGACGAAGGCCGGCTTCCCGAATACCCGGCGCATCCTGTGCAGCGTGACGTTGTCATCGGGGTCGTTGGCGTCGGTGTGGTACAGGACGACGTCGGCATGCAGCGCGCTCAGCCGCTCCCGGTAGAGGAGCCAGGCTTGGTCGGTGCCGTAGCCCCGGACGCCCGCGTTGATGAACTGCACCGGCACGCCAAGTCTCTCGGACAGTAGATGGGCCGCCACCGCCGAATATGTTTCGTTCTCCGCCACCTCCAGCCCACTGACCATGGAGTCGCCCAGTACCAGCACCCGCAACCCGCCAGGACCGACCTGGGTCAGCTCGGGGCCCCGCAGACCCAGCGAGTTGATCCGGACGTCGCTGCGGAACGTGATCGGGAACGGCCGCGGACCCACGAACTCGCCCGTCGTCCCCGGCCCATACCGCCACCCGACCATGTCGTCCGCCACATAGAAGTTGTCGGGCTTGGCGTAGACATCGTAGAGGGGGCGGTAGCCGAGGATGCGGAAGGCGACTTCGACCGCTCCCACGGTGGCTACGACGGCGATCGTGACGACCAGTACGCGGATCGCTAC
>JBKOYU010000629.1:0-6941 GCA_046725575.1 Actinomycetota bacterium
CTATTACCTGCTGAGCTTCTTTTTCGTGATGCTCACGATCGCCGCACTTGCGCACTTCGTGTCACCGTTCGTCGAGGACGGAACTGTCCATTACACGCCCGGCATGTACACGGCCGCTCTACCACTAATCCCCGCGGGGTATGGCCTGTACGTCGTTCTTAACGAGATCAGAAGGCAGAAACGTAGCCCACCGGTCGCAGCGCCGCGGCCGTAGCGGTCATATTTCGCCCTCTTGCTTCGTCATATCGACATGACAGCGATCGCGCCTACCCGGCTAAGCGTCCCCGCGTACTGGACCACCACCGCCGTCCTCGCAACCGAGTGCCTGGTCGGTGGTGTGATGGGCGCGCTGCAGTTGCCGCCCTTCCGCGATACCGCCACGGATCTGGGCTATCCCGCGTATTTCATGTCGATCCTTGGTGTCTGGTACGTGTCGGCTGGTGTTGTCCTTCTCGCGCCGCGGCTCCCGCGGCTCAAGGAGTGGGCGTATGCGGGTCTAGTCATCAACTACACCGGAGCCGCGGCATCGCACATATGGAATGGTGACGGCGCCGAAAAACTGGTCGGCCAGCGATCTTCCTTGGTCTCACCGCCGCATCGTGGGTCTTGCGGCCGACTGCCCGTCGCGACCTTCCCGCTGCCACAGGTACATCCACTCGCGGTCGCTCCGTCGCCTACGGGGTCACCACTGTGGCCGTCGCGGCCGAACTTGCGCTCGGTGGTGTCTGGGATCTACTGCGGACCGATTACGTCCGCGACGTCGTTGAGCACCTCGGGTACCCGACCTACCTGCTGACCATCATGGGCGTGTGGAAGCTTCCCGGCGCACTGGTGCTGGTGGTGTCGCGATTCGGCCGTCTCCAGCAATGGGTCTATGCCGGCGCGGTCATCAACTACGCGTCGGCCGCAGTCTCGCATGTGATCGTCGGGGACAGCCTCGATGCGATCGTCGCACCGACGTCACTGCTCGCGCTGACTTTCGCGTCGTGGGCGCTACGTCCAGCCAGCCGCCGCTAGGCGGCGTGCAGTGCGGTTAGGGCGATGCCGATTCGGACTTCGACTTCGCTGACCGCGATCATCGGTGCCCCCGGCAGTGGTGGCGCCGTCGAGCGGTATCGGGCACCGGTCGGTGTGACGAATTCGGCTGTGTGCACGCCGTTTTCGTCGGCCGTGGACACGCGCCAACCTGGCGCTTCCTTGGCGTAGTTACAGCGTTCACACTCACCCAACCCATTGGTGGCACTGGTCGGCCCGCCACGGTTGCGCGGTGTGGCATGATCACGATGCCGAATCGGGGCATCACAGTACGGTGTGCGACACGTACGATCCCGCACCCCGATGAATCCCGCCAAACCCTTGGGAAACAAACGGGATCGCGACTCCATCGCCACCAGCGATCCGCTCTTCGGGTCCCGATACAACCGCCGCAGGGTCGCCACCGAGCGCTCATCGACCACGGCATCCTGCACCAGCCGCTGCGCCACGGAGGCCGGAATCGGGCCGTATCCGTCGAGTACCGCAGGCGCGTTGTCCTGACCCCACAGCGCCTGATCCGACATCACCAAATTCAGCGCGACCGGCTCGGGAACCTCGGACGGCCGGCCCGTAACTCGCTCCACGAGCGTGTCGGCCATCACCTGTCCCCGGGAGCGGTCGTCGAACGTCGTATCAGCCGTTCGCTTTAACGCCGCGTACACGCCAACCCCTTGGGCCACGGGCAACAACGCCGTCACGTAGGTCATGCAGTCCGGCGCGGGCCGGATGGTCACGGTGCGATCCGCCTCTGCCTTCGCAGCCCGATCGACCACCGCCTGCGCATCCAGCCGGGCGGCAATCTCCTTGGCCGCCGCGGTGATCCGCGCATCCCCCATGCCCTCAAGCTTGCTGACATCGGCGCACAACTCGGCATCCAATAGCCGCCGGTCCTCAACATCCAGGCACGCCGATTCACGCGCGATCAGGGTGGCCCGCCACTCCGACAACGCCCCGCGCTGCAGCGCCGCCAATGTATTCGGCAACTCGTGCACCAACGCTTTGGCAAGGCCGAGGTGCCGACCACCGCGCGCCGGCGAATCCCGTCGCGCCAACGCCACCTCGCTGGCCACCCCGCGGCCTTGCTTCGCTTTCGGCACTCCGGCGGCAGCCTCATCGGCGCGACGCTTCTCATCCAACGCCGCTGCCGCACGGGCCTGACCTGCGGCTGCCGCCGATTTCACCCGCTCCAAAAAGTCGATCCGTTCGACCAACGCCGCCTCATCGGCATGCGGATCCACCGCCGCCAACTCGTCGATATCGAACATACGTTCGACTCTACATGAGACCACTGACTCAAACTTTTTGGCAGGGTCGCAAGTTGTGGATAACCGGCGGCATTGCTGGAAGGTTGTGGAGGATTGCGACCAGGACGAGCGCACGTTCTAGTCCGGCCAAGCGCCAATGCATGCCCGATAGTCGTCTGCGTCACGATCATGCCGCCACTTCGCCCGATACAGGCGCCAAGTCCAGATCCCCGCGGGCGCATCCTCGTCGCCGGGCACCGACAAATCTCACGCCCCGCGCGGCCGCATCGTCTACAAGGTGTGAACACCCGACATGCGGTAATCGACAGTTCGCTGGGCGAGCTCACCCTGGTCGCCCAGGACGACGCGCTGACCGGCTTGTACTTCCGGCACCACTGGTATCGGCCGACAGCTGAAACGCTCGGTCGGCGGGTCGACGCGAAGTCGGACGAACTGCTCGCGAAGGCACAGACTCAGCTGACGGACTACCTGGCCGGTCGCCGGCACGGCTTCAACCTGCCAACCAGGCCGAACGGGGACGAAGCCCAGGAGCGTATCTGGCAGCTGCTCACCACCATCCCTTACGGGGAAACCGTGACATATGGAGAACTGGCCGCCGCCCTCGCCGACGGCACCACGGCCCAGGAGGTCGGGCAGGCGGTCGGCCGCAACCCGCTGAGCATCGTCGTCCCCTGTCATCGTGTGGTCGAAAAGAACGGCCAGCTGACGGGTTATGCAGGCGGGCTCAAACGCAAGCAACTTCTGCTGGAATTGGAGGAGCCGAGCGAGGTGAAGGCGGCGAGGTTGTTCTGATGGCTCCGACGAAATGGCAGAAACGCGTCGACTCGGGCGACTGGGACGCAATCACCGCCGAGGTCAATGACTTTGGCGGTGCACTGCTGCCTCGGCTGCTCACCAAGGCCGAGGCCGAGAAGATCCGCGGGCTCTACCCAGACGATCACCTGTTCCCCGCGACGATCGACATGCGCAGATACCGGTTCGGCGAGGGCGAGTACCGGTACTTCCAGCAGCCGTATCCCGAGCCGATCCAAGCGCTCAAGGAGGCGCTGTACCCGCGGCTGTTGCCGATAGCCCGGGACTGGTGGGCCAAGCTGGGCCGCACCACACCGTGGCCCGACGACCTCGGCGACTGGCTGGACATGTGCCACAAGGCGGGCCAGAAGAAGTCGACGGCAATCCTGCTCAAATACGGCAAGGGTGACTGGAACGCCCTGCATCGGGATCTCTACGGCGACTTGGTGTTTCCACTCCAAGTTGTGATCAACCTCAGCGAACCGGGCGTCGAGCACACCGGCGGTGAGTTCCTGCTCGTCGAGCAGCGCCCGCGCGCACAATCGCGCGGCACTTCCACGCTGCTGCCCTTCGGCCACGGGTTCGTCTTCACGACTCGCGAGCGGCCGGTGCAATCGACCAGGGGCTGGTCGGCATCACCGGTCCGGCATGGCGTCTCGGCCGTCCGCTTCGGCGAGCGCCTCACACTCGGACTGGTTTTCCACGACGCCACGTAAACATGAAGCGTTACAAGCTAATCGGTTCCGACGGCACGCCATACGAGTCAGCCACACCCGGCACCCTCGGCGGACATCGCCCGACGCGGATCTTCGGTCGGCTGGACTGCCCGTCGGCGCTGCGAGCGCTCGCGAACGGCGGCTACGTCACGCACCGCGTGTTCTTCGCCGACGAGGCCACCGCCACCGCGGCGGGCTACCGGCCGTGTGCCCGCTGCCTTCCCGAGCGGTACCGCTCCTGGAAGGAAGGCACCTAATCGCCGACCCGCCGACGCAGAACGATCACGTTGTCGACGAGCGTGCCGGTTTGGCCGTCCGGTCCTGTGGCCTGCCGCTCAGCCGCCTCGACTCGCACCCGCTCCCACTCGCCGTTATCGAGATCCAGTGAACCGATGACCTCTTCGGCGCTGGGGAACTCGTGGTGATGGGCCAGCTTGGACGCCCAGGGTGGCGGGCCGGCGTGGTCGACGATCAGCAACACGCCGCCAGGGCGGATTGCGGACGCGGCCTGCTTGAGCACCCGCGGCCGATCGAACGGAATCATGGAATGCAGAAACTGCGCCGAAATCAGATCGAAGGTGCCGTCCGGAACGCTACTCGACAGGTCGTGCTGGGCGAACTCGATCCGGTCACTCAACCCACGGGCTTCAGCGGCAGCAGCCGCGCGTTGCAACGCGGTGTCTGAGATGTCGACCGCGACGACGGTCCAGCCGCGCTCGGCAAGCCAGCAGGCATCGCCGCCTTCCCCGCAGCCCAGATCCAGTGCGCTGCCGGGCTTCAGCGCCGGCACCACCTCCGCCAGACGGGCGTTGACGCGACCGCTCCAGACCTGGTCACGTTCGCCGTAGTGCTGCTCCCAGTGCTCCTTGGCATCAGGCGTCGACATGTTCCCTCCATTCCGGTACCGGCAGGCCGACATCCTCGGCCAATAAACTCTGCACCACCGACGCGGCCCCCAGCGAGCCCGTCGCGATCGCCGAGGCCACCTGCGGCATGTGCGCATTGATGTCGCCCGCCGCGAAGACTCCGGGAACCGTTGTGCGGCACAGCGCGTCGACGGCGACGGGATTTTCCGCCAACGGCGTCGGCTCACCGAATCCGACCCCGAGTTGCTCAGCCAGCCCCGACCGCTGATGCAGTGTCGTCGCGACAAGCAGGCCGCTGCGTGGCAGCCGACTCCCGTCGGTGAACACGACCGCAACCAATTCGCCATTGCTTGACGCGAGTTCGGCGACTGGCCGTTCGTCGACCACGACGCCCGCGGCGGCCAACCGAGATCGGTCGTCATCATCGAGCTCCGCCGGCCCGCCGGTCAGGAGCACAACGTCGTCGCTCCATCCCCGCAACAACAACGCCGAGTGCACCGCCCTCTCACCGTTCGCCAACACCGCCAACGGCTGATCGCGCACCTCCCAGCCATGGCAGAACGGGCAATGGAACACCGACCGTCCCCACAACTCCGCGAGCCCGGGCAGCGCGGGCGAGCGGTAGTCCATGCCCGTGGCTAGCAGGACGCGTCGGGTGCGTTCCCGTCGACCGTCGGATATCTCCAACTCGAACCCATCGCCGACCCGCGTCCCGCCCACGACCTCGCCGCTGCGCACCTCCACGCTCGGGTAGGCAGACAGTTCGCGGCGGCCGACCTGGTACAGGTCCCCCGGCGGACGCCCGTCGTGACCCAACAACCCGCCGATGCCGTGAGCGGCCCGATTGCTCTGATTTTCCGCATCGACGACGAGCGTGCGCCGTCGGGCACGACCGAGCACCAATCCGGCGCTCAACCCCGCCGCACCGCCGCCAACGACGACGCACTCCCAAACCATCTCCATGCCACGAGCTTGCAGGTGTTCGGTGAAACTGCCAAGCTGATTTGCCATGCAGGCAAATAGCGAGGACGGCGTCGACACAAGGGTTCGACGGCGGCTGCGCGAGCTGCGCATGGAGCGCGGGCTCACGCTCGAGGATGTCGCCAGCCGGTCCAGCATCGACGTGTCGACGCTGAGCCGGCTGGAATCGGGCAAGCGCCGGCTTGCGCTCGACCACCTCCCCCGACTCGCCGCCGCGCTGTCGGTCAGCACCGACGAACTCCTGCGCGCGCCCGAGGCGGAGGACCCTCGCGTCCGAGGCGGATCGCACACCCACAACGACGTGACCTACTGGCCGCTGACCCGCCACGGCCCGGCAGGCGGATTGCACGCGTACAAGATCCGGATCAACGCCCGTCGGCGTACTCCACCGGCCGAATTGCCCGTGCACGAGGGCCAGGACTGGATGTATGTGCTCTCCGGGCGGCTACGGCTGATTCTGGGCGAGAAGGACTTCACCATCAAACCCGGTGAGGCCGTGGAGTTTTCGACGTGGACACCGCACTGGTTCGGCGCGGTCGACGGGCCCGTCGAGGCAATCACGCTGTTCGGGGTGCACGGTGAACGGCTGCACCTGCACAACTGATCACAGGTAGGCCGTCTGGTTCACCAGCCGCACCGACGCCACCCCGTCCGCGTAGAACTCGGCGATGGAAAGCGAAGCCAGGTCGAGGTGCAACCGATACAGAATGCCCGGACCGGCGTCCAACGCCATCCGGAGCAGGGTCTTGATCGGCGTCACGTGCGACACCACCAGCACGGTCTGGCCCTGATGTTCGTTGATGATTCGCGCCTGCGCCCGACGCACCCGTTCGGCGACGCTGTCAAAGCTCTCCCCGTCGGGCGGCGCCATGCTGGTGTCGCGCAACCACCGCCGGTGCAGCTCCGGGTAGCGCTCGGCCGCCTCACCGAACGTCAGCCCTTCCCAAGCCCCGAAATCGGTCTCGATCAGGTCGTGGTCGACCGTGACGTCGAGGCGGAGCGCCTTGGCGGCCGACGCGGCGGTGTCGTAGGCGCGCTGCAGCGGCGAGGTGATGACCGCCGCAATGCCGCCCTTCTGCGCGAGGAACTGTGCGGCGGCCTCGGCTTGCCGCCTGCCGGCATCGGTCAGTGCGGGGTTGCCGCGGCCGGAATACCGCCGCTGCGTGGACAACTCGGTCTGCCCGTGGCGAAGCAACAGGAACCGGGTCGGCGCGCCGCGGGCACCGACCCAGCCCGCGGGTGACGTCGCGGTCTGCGATTCCTTCGGCGCCTCTGCGGGAGTGTTC
>JBKOYU010001048.1:0-3839 GCA_046725575.1 Actinomycetota bacterium
CGTGCCGGATCTACAGCAGACCGTCGATGCGGTGTGGCGGATGGAGGCCGCCAAGATCGTCGCGACGCTGACCCGTGCGGTCGGCGACGTCGGCCTCGCCGAGGACCTGGCGCAGGAAGCCCTCGTCGACGCGCTGACGCAATGGCCGTCATCCGGTGTGCCGCGCAATACGGGCGCGTGGTTGACCACCGTCGCCAGGCGCAAGGCCATCGACTACTGGCGCCGACAGGAGAACCTCGACGCCAAGTACGCGGCGATGGCGCGCGAGCTCGAGACGCAGGTCGACGAAGCGTGGGACCCCGACCGCATCGACGACGACGTGCTGCGGCTGATCTTCATCTCGTCGCACCCGGTGCTGTCGCGGGAGGGCCAGATCGCGCTGACGCTGCGGGTGGTCGGCGGCCTGACCACAGAGGAGATCGCCCGCGCGTTCTTGACGTCGGCGGCGACGGTCGCGGCGCGCATCACCCGCGCGAAGAAGACGCTGGCCGCGGCGAATGTGCCGTTCGAAGTGCCGGATCGGTCGGAATACCCGCAGCGGCTATCGGCCGTGCTTAGCGTGATCTACCTGATCTACAACGAGGGCTACTCGGCGTCCTTCGGGCAGCGCTGGATCCGTGACGAGCTGTGCAGCGAGGCGCTGCGGCTCGGCCGAGTCCTGGCGGCGCTGGTGCCCGACGAGGCCGAGGTGCACGGTTTGGTATCGCTGATGGAGTTTCAGTCGTCGCGCTTCGCCGCGCGCACCGACGCCGACGGCAGGCCGATCCTGCTCGAGGACCAGAACCGCGCCAAGTGGGATCGGGCGCAGATCCAGCGCGGTGTCGCCGCCCTCGAGCGAGCTGCTAATGCGTTGCAGCGCAAGGGCGTCGGCTGGGGGCCGTATGCGTTGCAGGCCGCGCTGGCCGAATGCCACGCCGTCGCACCGACGGCGGCCGACACCGACTGGGCGCGCATCGTGCTGCTGTACGACGGGCTGCGCCAGGTGGCGCCGTCGCCGGTGGTCGAGCTCAATCGGGCCGTGGCGGTGGCGATGGCTGATCCTTCGACTGGCCCCGCGGACGCGCTGGAGATCGTCGACAACCTCGACGGCCTCGACGGGTCCTATCTGCTGCCCAGCGTGCGCGGCGAACTACTGGCTCGGCTCGGTCGCGACGCCGAGGCCGCTGATGAGTTTGACCGGGCCGCGTCGATGACCGACAACGAACGTGAACGAGAAGTGTTGGCGAACAAGGCCGCTCGGGCGCGTGGTTAGCATGGGCCAGGTGAACCACGTCGACGCCGTGCTCTTCGACTACTCCGGCACACTGTTTCGCCTCGAGGAGGACGAGAGCTGGTTCGAGGACATCAAGGTCGACGAGCGTCAGATCGATGGCCACGTCCAGGCCGAGCTGATGCGCCGGCTCACCGCGCCGGTCGGCCAGCACGTCGAGATGACTCCGGAGGCCTACCATGCGTGGGTCAACCGTGACCTGGCGCCGCACCTGCATCGCGAGGCGTATCTGCACGTGCTGCGCGAGTCCGGGCTCGCCGACCATCACGCCGAATCGCTCTACGACCGGGTGATCGACCCGTCGAGCTGGACGGCGTATCCCGACACCGCCGAGGTGCTCAAGGGGCTGCACCGGCAAGGCATCAAGACCGCGGTCGTGTCCAACATCGCGTTCGACGTCCGTCCGGCCTTCGTGGCGCTTGGCGTGGCCGACTACGTCGACGAGTTCGTGCTGTCGTTCGAGGTCGGCGCCGTCAAGCCGGACGCCGCGATCTTCGAGACAGCGCTGGCGCGCCTGGGCGTCCAGGCTTCGCACGCCGTGATGGTCGGCGACAGCGACGAGGCCGATGGCGGCGCCCGCGCCATCGGCTGCGGATTCATGCTCGTCGACCCGCTGCCGACCGTCGAACGTCCGGAGGGGTTGCGCACCGCACTCGCCGAATACGGCGTGCGGATCTGACCCGAGCGCCGCTTGAGTAGCGTTACGGACATGTCCAACGGTGAGCGCATCCGACCGCCCTGGTGGTTGAAGTACGTCAACAAAGCGATGATCGGGTTGCAACACCTCGGCATCAATTTCGGCCCGGTGGTGCTCACCGTGCCCGGCCGCAAGAGCGGAAAGCCGCGATCGACGCCAGTCACGCCCATGACCGTCGACGGCAAGGAATACATCGTCGGCGGCCTTCCCGGCTCGGACTGGTCGGCCAATGTCCGGGCCGCGGGCGAAGGCACGCTACAACGCGGCCGCCGCAGCGAGCGAGTCCGCCTGGTCGAGATGTCCGTCTCGGAGGCCCGGCCGCTGCTGCGGGAGTTCCCGATCAAGGTGCCGACCGGAGTGGGCTTCATCAAGAGTGCTGGCCTGGTCACCGGACCCAATCCCGATGAGTTCGAGGCCCTCGCCGGCCGTTGCCCCGTGTTCCGTCTCGATTCGGTAAACGCATGAGCGACAACCCCTTTGACCCGTCGCTGTGGCAGCCCATCGACGGTTTCGGGCTCACCGACATCACCTACCATCGGCACGTCGTCGACGGCGTGGCCCAGCCGACGGTGCGCGTCGCGTTCGACCGGCCGGAGGTGCGCAACGCGTTTCGGCCGCACACCGTCGACGAGCTGTACCGCGTGCTCGACCACGCCCGCATGTCGCCAGACGTCGGCGTCATCCTGCTGACGGGTAACGGGCCGAGTCCGAAGGACGGCGGCTGGGCGTTCTGCTCCGGCGGCGACCAGCGCATCCGCGGCCGCAGCGGCTATCAGTACGCGGCGGGCGAGACGGCCGAGACGGTGGACCCCGCTCGTGCGGGACGGCTGCACATCCTGGAGGTGCAGCGGCTGATTCGGTTCATGCCGAAAGTGGTCATCTGCCTGGTCAACGGATGGGCGGCGGGCGGCGGGCACAGCCTGCACGTCACGTGCGACCTGACGCTGGCCAGCCGCGAGCACGCGCGCTTCAAGCAGACCGACGCCGACGTCGGCAGCTTTGACGGTGGTTATGGCAGTGCGTATTTGGCGAAACAGGTTGGCCAGAAGTTCGCCCGCGAGATCTTCTTCGTCGGCAGGCCCTACACCGCCGAGCAGATGCATGCGATGGGTGCGGTCAATGAGGTCGTCGACCACGCCGACCTCGAAAAGGTTGGCCTGGAGTGGGCCGCGGCGATCAATGGCAAGTCACCTCAAGCGATCCGGATGCTCAAGTACGCGTTCAACCTGACCGACGACGGGCTTGTCGGCCAGCAGCTATTCGCCGGTGAGGCAACGCGATTGGCGTACATGACCGACGAAGCCGTCGAGGGCCGCGACGCGTTCCTGCAGAAGCGCGACCCTGACTGGACGCCGTTCCCGCGCTACTTCTGAGCGATTTCGGCGCGTACGGTCGCTGAGTAGTCCCCTCCACGAAAGTGCAGAACTATAGTCCGCTATGCAGAACTTTGTCGACCCGAGCCCTCAAGGACGGAAGCGGGTCTGGCCGTGCGGCGCCTTCGCGAACGCTAGCACCTTGTCGGGTGGCACCCGGTACACGTAGGCGATGTGGCTGTCTCCGCTTCGGTCGGTGTGACCGAAGCCGTCGTCACTCGGCGTGAAATCCCATTCGCCGTGGTACTTTTCGCGGATCGCGTCGGCCAATTGGGTCAACGTGTCGAGTCCGGTCACCCGCTCGGCGTTGCCTTCGACGACGACGTCGAGTCCATCGTTCCACGTGTTGACGCCGGTGGTCACCGCCACCGCGGTGGAGGACGCGAGATTCCGCGCCTTCTGTTCCTCGGGGCCCGTGCAGAACACGAAGGCGTCGTCAACCCACGCCCCGATCAGCGGGGTGATGTGCGGGCGGCCGTCTTTGCGCACGGTCGTGAGC
>JBKOYU010001146.1:0-5018 GCA_046725575.1 Actinomycetota bacterium
GTACCCGGCCGGTGCCAGCCGTCACGATCAGGGTCTGACCGAGCGGATGGGTATGCCATGCAGAGCGGGCACCGGGCTCAAACGTGACGTAGGCGCCAGACGTGCGTGACGGGTCTTTCGCCTGGAACAGGGGGTCGATGCGTACCGAGCCAGTGAAGTATTGGGCTGGTCCCTTGCCGGAAGGCTGCGAGCCGCTTCGTGTGATGCTGATTGTCTGCGAATCCTCGCTTGAAGCGACCGGGGGAGCGCCCGACCCCGAGGCGGCTCTTGCCTGGTTTGCATGGGCGGACGCCGAAGCGAGCAGAAAAAGCGACATGACCGTCGCGGCGAGCGGTTTCATTTCTGTCCTTTCAATTCAGTACCGAGCGCCGGGCTCGAATGTGACAGTGACGCCGAACCGCGTGCCGGATCCTTTCCTGCCGCTCGTGAAGATGTGTGGTTTGAGCTGGCATCGTTAGGGCACCACAAATCCGCCATCAACCGCCAGCGCGTGTCCGGTGACGAAGGAAGCCGCATCCGAACACAGCCAGACGACAGCTGCGGCGATTTCCTCAGGCTTACCCATCCTTCCAATCGGCTCCATCGCGATCACCTTTGCGCGTCCTTCAGAAGTGCCTCCAGTGAAGCGCCGCATCATCTCGGTGTCGATAAACCCAGGACAAACGGCGTTGACGCGGATGTTCGATTGTGCGTAGTCAAGGGCCGCCGTCTTCGTAAGCCCGATCACTCCGTGTTTACTAGCAGTGTAAGCGGGGATACCTTTGAAACCTACGATTCCAGCACCTGAGGAAGTGTTCACGATTGCGCCAGCCCCTTGCTTGAGCATCAATGGAATCTCATATTTCATGCAAAGGAAAATACCGCGAAGATTGGTGCCGATGATCCGGTCCCACTCCTCTTCCTTGAGATCTACAGTTGTTCCGATCTCCTCTTCAACGCCTGCATTGTTGAAGGCGATATCAAGACGTCCGAAGGCTTCGATTGTCTTGTCCAGAGCACTTCTCACATCCTCGACTCGGGCCACATCGCACTTGACTGCGAGCGCTCGTCCGCCGAGTTCTTCGATCATCCCAGCCGTTTCTTGATTGCTCTGTTCTGAAACGTCAGCAACCACCACACTGGCGCCCTCGCGTGCAAACGCCAGCGCCGCGGCACGGCCGATGCCGCTTCCTGCTCCGGTTACAAACACAACCTTTCCTGTGTAGCTTCCATTCTCGTTCGTTGCCATTTTCTACTCCTTTTCGCGTTGCTCATCAGGGAAGTCGTTGTCGGGATCTCCATGATTTATTGGAAGCCTGTTCGAGCTGAAAGTGTTCGTGAATCAACCCCGAACTCAGGATGCCAACTCCGATGCTTCTCTCCCTCGCCCTACAGCTCTCCCCCGTGGGATCAAGCTTGAACCCGAACTGCGTGGCTATCACCGCTTGCTCACGGAAAGGGGCGAGGGCTTCGCCCACGAGTTCCTCGTTCGTGAACGGGCCGTACACTTCGGTGGTATTGAAGAATGTAACGCCGCGTTCGACGGTCGACCGAAGAAGAGAGATCATCTCCTGCTTGTCTCCAGCCGGACCGTAAGAGAAGCTCATTCCGATGCAGCCGAGCCCGAGAACCGACACTTCCAAGCCCCTATTTCTAAATTCGGGCTTTTTGCATTGTTTTTCCTTCGAGGTGCTATCACTAGCTCCACCTTAAAAAGCTCTTATCGTCGTGCGGATGTTGTCAGGCTTCCTGGTGCATCACTTCGGAGAACCGACTGCCGGTCGTGAGTGCAGCCTTCAGCGTGCCGTATAGCCGCCGTCCACGAGGAGCGCGTGACCGACCACATAGCTTGCAC
This sequence comes from Actinomycetota bacterium, assembly GCA_046725575.1. Taxonomy (GTDB): domain Bacteria; phylum Actinomycetota; class Actinomycetes; order Mycobacteriales; family Mycobacteriaceae; genus Mycobacterium. The sequence continues at coordinate 1,835 of JBKOYU010001146.1, forward strand.
CAGGGCTGCAGAGCCACAGCACGGCCGCGGCAATCTCCTCCGGCTCGCCGAGACGCCCGATTGGTTCATCCTTCAACATTTCGGCCAAGACCTCAGCATCGCCGCCGGTAAGCCACTCCGCCATCGGCGTGTTGATCATGCCCCGGCAGACCGCGTTCACGCGGATGCCCTTGGTGACGTATTCGAGGGCGGCGGTCTTGGTCAGGCCAATCACCCCGTGCTTGGAAGCGTGATAGGCCGCCAGCCCGGCAACGCCGGTTAGGCCGCCGATCGACGAGCAATTGACGATTGCGCCGCCGCCGTTCTGAAGCATCTGGCGCAGCTCGTGCTTCATGCAGCTCCAAACGCCGCGCAGGTTTATCGCCATCACGCGATCCCACTCGTCGTCGCTGATGTCGGCCGTTTCGACGCGGCGGCTGATGACGCCAGCGTTGTTGAACGCGGCGTCGAGCCGCCCGAAGGTGGACACGGTTCGGTCGATCATGGACGCCACCTGGGCGTCATCGGTGACGTCGCAGCGAACGGCGAGCGCCTTGCGGCCGCCGGCGATCAGTTCCTCGACGGCGGCACGCACCGCTTCCTCACGCCTGTCCGCCAGCACCACTGACGCGCCCGCCTCCGCGAAGGCTTTCGCGGTCGCCAGACCTTTGCCCGAGCCAGCCCCGGTAACAAGCGCGACCTTACCGCCGAAAGACTTGTTCATGAATACACTCCTTTCACACCGATGTCGTGAAGCAGAAGCTCACCTCATCTACAAGGTTCTTAACTGTACTAGAGCTCACCGAGCGCCCCCTGTTGCGCGACTTGTTGAGCGCGGCACGAGCTTGATCGTCGCGGCTCGCGCTTCCGGACTAACCATGGGAGTGACGAAGCGGGCACCGTAGCGGTGGTAGTTCGTGCGGTAGGCAGCGTCGATCTGGTCGTTGATGTGCGGGTCCGCGTCCACGAAGGTGACGTCCTTGTCGACGCCGCCGGCGCGGATGTGACCTTCGTGCCGGTCCTGGGTGCCGCGGAACCAGCTGGAGGTGCGCCCGTACCCAGACTGGACGTAAAGGTCGTCGCCGTGACGGACGACCCAGATCGTCACCGGATTCCGCAACGTCCCATCGCGTCGTGCGGACGCGATTTGCTGTTCTTCTGCTGCTGCGATCTTGTCGAGCTCGTCGCTCGTCCATGCGGTCATCGGCGCCCCTCCTTCTGTGCTGCGGTGTGGCTGGTCTGCGCTGCTACTTCCATCAGAGCGGCCGCCTCAGAGCTTGACCATGACCTTGATGGCTTCCCGCTCGTTCATCACCCGGTAGCCGTCGGGCACCTCGTCGAGGCGCGCGATGCGATCGAAGACGCGGCCGGGCTCGATCCTGCCTTCGAGGACATCTGGCAGCAGCTCCTCGATGTACGCGCGGACCGGGGCGGGGCCGCCGCTCACGGTGACGTTCTTGTAGAAGGCCGGCCGCGACGCGGGCATCGTCTCCTCCTGGGGAACACCGACGCGGCCGACTGCGCCACCCGGACGTGCGATGCTGAGGGCTGTCAACATCGACTGCTCGAGGCCGACGCATTCGAGGACCGAATGGACGCCGAAGCCGTCGGTGAGCTCGCGCACGCGCTCAACCGCCTCGTCGCCCCGCTCGCTCACCACATCCGTTGCGCCGAACTCCCTCGCCAGTGCGATCCGGTCGGCATGCCGGCCCAGGAGGATGATCCCCTCGGCGCCGAGGCGCCGGGCGGCGATCACGCCGCACAAGCCGACGGCGCCGTCCCCGACGACGGCCGCTGTCTTCCCGGGGCCGACCTTGGCAGCGACCGCTGCATGGTGGCCTGTCCCCATGACGTCTGAAAGGGTGAGAAGCGACGGCATCAGCGCGTCGTCGGCGCCGACCGGCAGGACGACGAGTGTTCCGTCTGCCTGGGGGACACGAACCGCTTCGGCCTGTGCTCCGTCAGGACCACCCGTGCCGAAGAACCCGCCGTGGATACATGACGTGTGCAGTGCTTCGCGGCAGAAGACGCAGGTGCCGTCGGAGTCCGCGAACGGCATGACGACGACATCGCCGACTTTCATGGTGCGGACGTCGTCGCCCACAGCCTCGACGACGCCGATGGCCTCGTGTCCCATCCGGCGGCCGGTGTCGCTGTGTTCCAGTGTCTTGTACGGCCAGAGGTCGCTGCCGCAGATGGCGGCACGGCTGACGGCGATGAGCGCGTCGGTCGGCTCGATCAGGCAGGCGTCGGGGACGTTCTCGATACGAACGTCGCCAGCGCCGAACATAACAGTTGCGCGCATAGTGATTTAACTCCTTGAAATGCGAATGCGCTAAAAATGCCGGCTGTGGTTATTCCGTTTTTGTCGGCCCTTTATACGCCTGGTACTGTTCGTCAGTGACCTTCTCCATCCGGTCGGCGGCCTTGCCGTCGAGCTTCTTTCCCGAGAGCTCGCGGTGCTGGTCCACTTGGGCCTGCAACCGCCGCGCCCGTGGCAAACTCCACTGCGTCGAGCCAGCTGCAAACGACACGGGCGGCCGACGGCCGCTTGGAGCAAAGGCCAAGCTAGCCGCCCGGGTTCACGTCCGCGTCTTGCCCTGTTCGCGTCACGTTACGCATGCGATTCGAGAAGGCGGTATGATGATTTTCGGAGATGCTTGTATAATCCTCCAAAGGGCGTCTCGGCGCGTCGGGTGACCGGCGAAGGTGTTTACGATGCGGAACATGATGCACGCGACCAGCGAACGACAGGCCCGTCGCATGCCGGCCGACCAGGAGGAACTCGCCCACCGGATCGCGAGCGCTGCCGCGGAACGGGACGGTCGAACCGCAGCCGGGTCTGCACTTCCGCCGCTGTTCGAGGCCGACCGATACCTTGTTGATGATCATATCGTACTCCTGAAAGCATAAAGGCCGGTAGACCAATTCTGCTCATTTCTTGCCTAATCGTCCGAGCTCTTCGATAAATGGGTTGTACGGCAAAGCGGGGTCTGGCAATATTAGATAGGAGATATCAATGCGTCAGCAGGCCGTCAATCAGGCGTTTGAGAATAACAGCATGGAAGTTGCGCTCGAAGCTTTGCGAAAGAGCATTGCCCGATGGACCGACAAGGGCGGTCTGCTTGTGACCGCGATTTCAGCCTTGTTGCTTTCTCGGCGGGACGCTCCCACACAGCCAACGAGCTACATGTACGAGCCGAGC
>JBKOYU010000207.1:0-3474 GCA_046725575.1 Actinomycetota bacterium
TCGGTGTTGTTGTCGTCGCTGTCGACGGCCAGCCATGTGGCCTTCATGCCGTCGCGGAAAAGGGATTCGGCCCACTGCGCGGCCAGGACTGTCTTGCCGTAGCCGGCCGGCGCATGGATAAACACCAGCTTGGGTCGTCGACCCGCACCCAGGCGGTCAAGGATGCGTTGCCTGGGCACGGTTGGGCGATTGATTGTCGGCGGTCGAAACCGAGTGGGTGGGCTCGGGGGGGTCTGCGTTCGCGCGATCGAGCCTGACGTGTCCGACCGTGATCCCAGCGGCGTCGAATGCCCACTCGATGCTGCCACGGAGATGGCGGCCTCGGGTGACGATTCGTCGGCGCCGGTCGGTAACTCCAGCGGAACCTCCGAGATGGTGAGCCCGATACGCGCGCCGGCTCCCCGCAGAGCCTCACCGAAGGCCGCGGCGGAGTTTGGACGACGTGCCGGATCGAGATTCAATCCGAGCTCTAATGCCGCGCAGACCGGGTCCGGGACGCCCGTCTCGCGCAGATCGGGAACCGGACCAGCCAGCACGCGACGAACAAACGCAATGGGATTCTCGCCTTTTTGATACTGGAACGGCGGCTGGCCGCACAGCAGGGTGAACACCGTCGCCGCCAGACTGTAGACGTCCGCTGTCACCGAAGGGGGTTGGCCCTCGAACAGTTCCGGGGCGGTGTAGGACGGGGAGCCGACCAAGATGTTCGCTGCGGTTTCGCGGCCACCGGCGATGCGCGCAATGCCGAAGTCACAAAGTTGCGGTTCCCCGTAGCTACTGAGCAGCACATTGGTTGGCTTGACGTCGCGATGAAGAACACCCGCGCGGTGAGCGGTTTCCAGAGCGCCCGCCAGCCGCACCCCCACTGTCAACGCGTCACCGACGGCAAGGGGTCCGTGTTCTTTGATCCAGGCGCCCAACGAATCCCGCCTGTGGTAGGGCATCACGATGAACGGACGGCCGGTGAGGGTTTGGCCGCTATGCAGCACCGGCACGATGTTCGGGTGGCCCGAGACCCGCCCCATCGCCCGCTGCTCGCGATCGAAGTGAACCAGGTCGACGTCGTCCTGATCGGCATTGAGCACCTTGATAGCGACGACTCGGTCCAGTGACGGTTGCCTGCAGCGATACACGACGCCGTACCCGCCGCGCCCTACCGGCTCGGCGTCGTGGTAGCCCTCAGCCTCAAGCTCGGCGACGATACCCGTAGCGAGCCCGCGTTGAGTCGGGCCGGGATCTTGAGACCTCACGGTTTCGTCCATCGGTAAGCAGTTGTAGGCCGTCGCCTGCTGGTAACCCTACTATCGCGGAGCCGACGAACGATGGGTTCGCTGCCGCAGCCAAACAGAACGCGGAAGTGCAGCTGACGCGGAGCTACGCCGTCGCCGGGTGTTGCCGATCCTCCACACCGTGAGGTTGTGAGGATGCGGTTCGTGGGCGCCATGATGTCGTCGGCACCCCCGCGCGCCTGGCGTCGGCGATGATCACGAAGCTCCACACGCATGCGGCCACGCAGATGCCGATGTACGGCCAGGAGTGGAAGAAACCGCCACCGAAGAAAAAGATCGACACGATCGAATAGCAGACTGCCATGACGCTGTAGGCGATCCACTCGAGCAGAGATTGGCCTCGTCCGTCGCGGCGCCGCCCGAGCATCGCGTTGCCCGACGGGCCTCCCCACAGCAGCGTGGCCATGAAGGACAGCAGGTAGAGATCGTCGTCGAGCGCGCCTTTGACCAAAGCCCAGCTGATTACGCCGGCTGCCATCACGCCAATTATCCGAAGAGAATGCTCGCGCTGGGAGCGGCCAGGTGAGAGCTCGTCGCGCCCGTATTGGATCGTCTGCCAGGCATAAACGCACTCGGCGAGGAACGTCACGACGATCGCGAACCAGAACAGCTGCATGAACCAGTGGTCGTAGTGGCCACCGAACCAGTCATTGAAGTGAAGGAGATACGACCCGTCATGCGGCCACCACAAAGCGGTCATCCACAGCGCCATCGGGTAGACCCGGTCGCGGCGGCCCATCCGGGCGGCTTCGATGAAGAACACGAACATCGCGATGATCGACAGCCCGCCGATGCCGATGACGACGGCGGCGTTGTGCGAGATCGCGTCGAGGGTAGTGGGCGGATCGTAAGTGTTCACCGAATCCCGACCGTCGTTCCGATCACACAATTATGCAACAGGCTGGCTCGTATCCCGTCGATGTTCACACCTTGCTGCGCATTCCAGTCGGGCACCGATGTTCCTAGTTCGTACGGGCAAGCAGTTGGTCGACGTCGGCCCTCAGCCGGGTGAGCTCCATTCCGTTCGATGCCGCGCCACCGATGTTGGCCGCGACGGGCTCGTCGTCCGTCATGCTGTCGACTGCCTTGGACAGGTAGATCGAATTGATGATCAACCATGTCGCAAAAACGGCGAGCGGCAGGTACCACGCGAGAAGGCCATTCCACGCCAACGGTCCGTCGTGGAAGAAGACGTTGAAGGTGCCCGGCGTGAACATCAAAGCCGCCCAGAGGTTGTAGTAGCCAAGCCAGCGCGGGAAGATCGGGCGTGCCCTGCGGTCCACCAGGACGGCGATGCCGAAACATGCCACCTGCACCACGAGGGTTGACGACAAGCCCACGAACGGTATCCACGCCATGTCGTTGAGCAGTTGGATCAGCTCCGGCGCGCGCTCGACGCGGAAAGTGGCTGTCTGCCAAAAGAAGATCAGGTAGATGAACTCGAGAACGAATATCGCGCCCAACCCGAACTGAATCATGGCCAAGGCCGGGAAACGGCCCTCGATGCGGCGCATGTGGATTGCCATCGAGACCGCAAACGTCATGAGCAATGACGACGAGAACATGCACAGGATCATTCCCCACCTGATCCTGGTCCTGTTGTCGATGATGAATTGTGCCGTCTCGATAGCAGTTTCACCTGGTGACCGAGTGGGGATATACCCGGCGATCAGTACGAAGCCGATCGCCATAGTGAGCAGGCACAGCGTGCCGCTCCACGCACAGAACTTGTGAACGACTCGATTCATTGGACAATCCTCACTCTGAGCCGATCTGAAATGCGAACGACCATTCTCATCATGCGTTGACCGGTGCGAACGCAGCCACCATGGATCGGAACGCGTCCTCGCTGGACGCCTGGTCGATCGGGGGCACATACGGGGTGTGCAGAACGATGTGCGGCAACACGCCCCGGTAGGCAGCGAGTTGTTCGGCGGCCTCGTCGGGGGTTCCCGCGATCGAGAAGGTTCGCACCAGCTCATCGGATGCGGCCGTTGCCAGCGCCGCCGGCCCTTCACTGAGCAGCCTCATCACGACATGAACGCGATCCTCCTGCAGACCCAGGAACTCGATCACGGTCGAGCTGACAGGATAGGCGACGTAGTTGCCGACGTTGATGCGCGCGCGGCGCAATGCCTCATCGCGATCGCGGGAAACGCTGCAGATCACCAGCGCAGTCACGTCG
>JBKOYU010000721.1:0-3152 GCA_046725575.1 Actinomycetota bacterium
ATCCCGTGCCGTATCGCCGCACCGGGCTCGACGGCCGCGCGGCACGTCGTATCGCTCGCAGCAGTGCGCACCGTCACGAAGTTCAGGTGATCGGTTTCGCTCCGCTGGCGGCGTTCCTCACCGAGGTCGGGCTGATGGGCCCGATCGCGCGCCGCATGTGGAGACGCAGCGGATTCCTGCCCCGATGAACGCAAACGCCTTCGACGCCATCGTGATCGGTGGCCGCTCCGTCGGTCTCACGCTGAGCAAGGTGATGATTCTGCGGGCCGACGACGTCGCCGGCGCGGAGTTCGACGAGATCAGCCACACCTGGAACGTGAGCACACGCGCAGGCGACAGGTACGACGCGAGCATCGTAATCTCCTACGGCCAGGCGCCTTCACCCGCGGGCATGGTGCCATACCTCGGGGTCGCGGTGCACGGACTGCCGAACCGCTTCTTCATCACCGGGCCGGACGTCCGCGGACAGCGGCAGTACATTGCGCAATGCCTGAATGCCATGGCCCGCACCGAAAGTACCCGGATCGAAGTGCGGCACAGCACCCAACGCACTTACACCGTCCGCTACAGGCCCGGCAGCGCGGTCAACTGGCGTCGCATGAGCAGGAAGATTCGCTCGGCGTTCGATCTCAGCTCCCGCGTCACCATCGAGGACGAGGTGTACGACGGCCCCGCCGCCGTGCACATCGGCGACGACATACGCGATGTCCGGGTTCGCTTGACCGGGCACCTCGATCCGATCGACGGCCGCTACCACTGGCAGGGAATGGTTTTCGACGCCCTGCCGGATGATCCGCCGCAGCGAGTGAGGCTGGCGGTCGGCGAACGCGTCGCCGACGCCCGCATCGCCGAGCGCACTCCATGGGGCTGCTACTCGGTCGTCGGCGTCGGCGAGCCGCCCTTCGCGCTCGGCGATGTCGAGGTCACGCTGCCCGTCCTGTCGTAGACCGCCATTGCGATCAGTGCGGCCGCGAACACACCGCCGATGCTCCCGGATATCAGCAGCGGCAACCTGCCGTCGGTCCCCCACACGAAGCCCGCCCATAACCCCGCCGCCAGCACCGCGAAACCGATGGCACCCTGGAACACGCCCTGCGCGCTGGCCTGCAGCTCCGAGTCCACCAACGATGAAATCCACGCCTTGCCAACGCCATCCGTGCATGCGGTGAACACTCCGTACACACCGATCAACAGCCATGCCGTCACCGTGTCGGTGGTCAGCCCCAGTCCGGTGTAGCCGATCGCGAAGAACAGGAGGCCGACGCCGAAGACCGCGGGCCGCGGAATGCGGTCGGCCAGCAGCCCGGCGGGATAGCTCGCGACCGCATACACCGCGTTGTAGGTGACGTAGGCCAGGATGACTTCGACCACCGAGAAGCCGATCTCGTTGAGCCGCAACAAGAGCAATGCATCCGGGAAGTTCACCAGCCCGAACAGCACCAGTGCCGTCGTCACCCGCCAATAGCGGCGCGGCAGGTCACCGACCCGGGCCAACGCCGCCCGCTGCTCGGCCCGTGGCAGCACCCGCCGGGTCTCGCGGACGAGGAACACCAGCGCAACGCTCAAGACCGCTGGCACGACCGCCACCCAGAGCAGCGGTGGGATCTGGTGGTCGAGCAGCTCGTAGCCGGCCAGGCCGAGCAGCGGGCCCACGACGGCGCCCAACGTGTCCATCGCGCGGTGGAATCCGAACACCCGTCCCCGCGCGGCATCGTCGATGTCGACGACCAGCAGTGCATCACGTGGCGCACCGCGAATTCCCTTGCCGAGCCGGTCGACAACCCGGCCGGCCAGCACACCCGGCCAGGCCGAGGCCGCGGCCACCATCACCTTGCCCAGCGCCGCCATGCCGTAGCCCGTCGCGATCAACGGCCGCCGCGCGAAGCGGTCACCGAGCGGCCCCGCCGCAAGCTTGGTCAGTGACGCTGCGCCCTCCGCCGCACCCTCCACGGCACCGACAACCGCCGCCGGGGCACCCAGCACCGACGTCAGATAGATGGGCAGCAGCGGGTAAAGCAGCTCGCTCGCGGCGTCCTGAAGAAACGAGACGGCGGAGAGCACCCGCACATTGCGGGTGAGCCAGGTGCGCACCTACGCCATGATGGCGGCCAACCTCGTCGAAATCTGCACCAGGGTCGTGATCCGGCCCAAAGTCACAGCCCTCATGCAGAAAAGGATGGCGTTAACTAGAACACGTTCTAGTATGGCTGCGTGCGTTTCACTTTCGCCGAGGCGATGACGGATCCGGCCTACTACATCCCACTGGCCAAGGCCGCCGAGGCGGCGGGCTATCACGCGATGACGATCCCGGACAGCGTCGCGTACCCGTTCGAGTCGGATTCGAAATATCCGTACACCCCGGACGGCAGTCGCGAATTCCTCGAGGGCAAGGCATTCATCGAGGCGTTCGTCATGGCCGGCGCGCTGTGTGCGGTCACCACGACGCTGAAGTTCAACTTCTTCGTCCTCAAGCTGCCGATCCGCCCACCCGCGCTGGTGGCCAAGCAGGCCGGGTCGCTCAACGCTCTCTTCGACAACCGGCTCGGCCTCGGTGTGGGCACCAGCCCGTGGCCCGAGGACTACGAACTCATGGGTGTCCCATTCGCGAAGCGCGGCAAGCGGATGGACGAGTGCATCGAGATCATCAAGGGGCTGACGTCCGGCGACTATTTCGAGTTCCATGGCGAGTTCTACGACATCCCAAGAACGAAAATGACGCCGGCGCCAACCAAACCAGTCCCGATTCTGGTCGGCGGCCACGCCGACGCGGCCCTGAAGCGGGCAGCCCGCCATGACGGATGGATGCACGGCGGCGGCCAGCCGGAGGAACTCGACCGATTGATCAAGCGGCTCAACCAGATCCGCGAGGAAGGGGGCCGAACCGGCCGCTTCGAGATCCACGTGATCTCGGCCGACGCGTTCACCCTCGATGGCATCAAGCGGCTCGAGGACAAGGGTGTCACCGACGTCATCGTGGGCTTTCGGATCCCGTACATCATGGGTCAGGACACCGAGCCGCTCGATACCAAGATCCGCAACCTGGAGAAGTTCGCCGAAAAGGTGATCGCCAAGTTGTAGCAGCTTGCGTCGACGCCCGAACTGGGCGCAGCACCAACTGCAGAAATGGTTATCCAACTAGGGTTCGGGTAACC
>JBKOYU010000520.1:0-3769 GCA_046725575.1 Actinomycetota bacterium
CGGTGCCCTGGATCGCGCGCCCGATGATGAGGGGTAACAGGTCGTTCGACAGTGCGGTGACGACCGAGCCGATCGCGAACCCGGCCAGGCTGACCTGCAGCACGAACTTGCGACCAAAGCGGTCTGAGGCCCGGCCCAGCAGTGGCATGGCCGCGATGTAGCCCAGCAGATACCAGGTGACGATCGGCGTGATCCGCTGGATCTGATTGATCCCGATCCCGACGTCTCTCATGATGTCGATCATGATCGTGACCACGACGTAGGTGTCGAGCGCACCCAGCAGCACCGCGAGACTGCCGGCGCTGATCGCGACGCGCCGGCCCGATGTCGCCGGCCGAGCTACTCCGGGCGACGCGCGCATCAGACCGTCGGTTTGGTGACGGTCACCGACTTGCCCCAGTCGGAGCAGGTCATCGTGATGGTGTTGCCGGGCGACGGCTCCAGGTTGGCCTGGACCAGTTCGTGGTTGCCGTCTTCGCGAATCCAAGCGGTGCCTGGGACGGGCCCCGTCGCCGCGATCTGCGGCGCGATCTTGTTCACGGCGTCAGCGGTCACCGTTCCGGTGATGCGGACGGCGTCGACGCCGTTGATCGTTTCGCGCCCGTCGGTCTTGGCGTCGGAGAAGTTGGCCAGTATGTTGGCCAGCCCGGTGTCCGGGTTGAGCAGGGCCGATACGTCGTAGATGTCGGCGGCCGGTCCGAAGTCCTGGAAGCTGCCCTTGGTGAGCGCACCGAACAGGTTGCCGTCGGCGACCACGAAGTCGACATTCTCGAGACGCTGGCCCAGGAAGACGATGTTCGCCGTGCCCTGGGCGGCGACGGCAGGCGTGTTGGTCAGATCTCCCTCGAGCGTCTCGATCGGCAGGTCCTTGATCTCGCCCTGCACGGTCAGCTTCAGGTGCACGCTCGACTGGGACTTGGTGGTCTCGCTGGACTCTTTGACCAGGGTGGCGGCATCCGGCAGTTCCTTGGACGAGTCCTGCGACTTCGAGGAGCACCCGGCGATAAGGGCGATGGCGGCGACAAGGGCGGCGAAGATCGCCAAGAGGCGGGTCTGCATGACTGCATCGTAGAGGGTGCGGTGGTGTGGACCCCGTCAGCCGCATGCGCGCAGGCTGTATGAGTCCGAGGTTATGTGCCGATCGGTAATTTCAACGGCAACCCTGTGGCCACGTTCTTCGGCGAGAAGCGGCTATCTGGTTAGGTCCGGCGGGCAGGAGCGGAGCGACTCGGGGGATTAGGCTCGTCGGCGTGTTCACCGGAATCGTCGAAGAACTGGGCGAGGTCGTCGGCAAAGAAGAGCTCGGCGACTCGGCCCGCCTCGTCATCCGCGGGCCAGTCGTGACAGCCGATGCCGGACACGGCGATTCGATCGCGGTGAACGGCGTCTGCCTGACCGTGGTCGAGGTGCTGCCCGACGGTTCATTCAGCGCCGACGTGATGGGCGAAACGCTGAACCGGTCGAGCCTGCGTGCTGTCGGCGTGGGCAGCCATGTCAACCTGGAGCGCGCCGCCGCGGTCGACAGCCGCCTGGGCGGACACATCGTCCAGGGACACGTCGACGGCACCGGCCATGTGATCGCGCGAACACCGTCCGAACACTGGGAAGTCGTGCGGATCGCGTTGCCGACGGCGCTGTCCCGATATGTCGTCGAGAAGGGTTCGATCACGGTCGACGGTGTGTCCCTCACGGTTTCTGCTCTCGGCCATGACTGGTTTGAGGTGTCATTGATCCCGACGACGTTGGACCTCACCACGCTCGGCAGGGCGGAGGTCGGGACACGTGTCAACCTCGAGGTCGACATCATCGCCAAATATGTGGAGCGGTTGCTTGGCTCCGGCGATGAGGCCGGCGGCAACGCCTGACAGCGTCCGCACAGCTATCACGAGTCAGCGTTTCGAAGTGACGGACGGTCACGGAGACACGGTCGTGACCACGCTCCACCCCTACTGCGCGTCGCATCGATCCAGCTCAGCGGGAGCGGCAATAAGACCTGGGCACCGGTGGTTCATACTGATGTGATGACGAGGCTGGACTCCGTGGAGCGGGCGGTCGCCGATATTGCCGCGGGGAAGGCCGTTGTCGTTATCGACGACGAGGATCGCGAGAACGAGGGCGACCTCATCTTCGCCGCCGAGAAGGCCACTCCGGAGCTCGTTGCGTTCATGGTCCGCTATACGTCGGGCTACCTCTGTGTGCCATTGGACGGCGCGATCTGTGACCGGCTCGGGCTGCTGCCGATGTATGCGGTCAACCAGGACAAGCACGGCACCGCTTACACCGTCACGGTCGATGCGAAAAATGGTGTGGGAACCGGTATTTCGGCTTCCGATCGTGCGACGACGATGCGTCTGCTCGCCGATCCAGCCAGCATCGCTGAAGATTTCACCAAGCCCGGGCACGTCGTGCCGCTGCGCGCCAAGGACGGTGGGGTGCTGCGGCGGCCCGGCCACACCGAGGCCGCGGTCGACCTGGCCCGGCTTGCGGGTCTGCAGCCGGCAGGCTCGATCTGCGAGATCGTCAGCCAGAAGGACGAAGGCGCGATGGCTCAGACCGATGAGCTGCGGATCTTCGCCGACGAGCACGGCCTGGCCCTGATCTCCATTGCCGACCTGATCGAATGGCGCCGCAAGCACGAGAAGCACATCGAACGTATCGCCGAGGCCCGCATCCCGACCCGGCACGGTGAATTCCGGGCCGTGGGTTACACCAGCATCTACGACGACGTCGAGCACGTGGCACTGGTCCGTGGCGATATCGCCGGGCCGCACGGTGACGGCCACGACGTGCTGGTGCGCGTGCACTCGGAGTGCCTCACTGGCGACGTATTCGGCTCCCGCCGCTGCGACTGCGGCCCACAGCTCGACGCCGCGATGGCGATGGTGGCTCGGGAGGGCCGTGGCGTGGTGTTGTACATGCGCGGCCACGAGGGCCGGGGCATCGGTCTGATGCACAAGCTGCAGGCCTACCAGCTGCAGGACGCAGGCGACGACACCGTCGACGCCAACCTCAAGCTCGGCCTGCCCGCCGACGCCCGCGACTACGGCATCGGTGCGCAGATCCTGGTCGACCTCGGCGTGCGGTCGATGCGGCTGCTGACCAACAACCCCGCCAAGCGGGTCGGCCTTGACGGTTACGGGCTGCACATCATCGAGCGCGTGCCGCTGCCGGTGCGTGCCAACGCGGAGAACATCCGTTACCTGATGACCAAGCGCGACCGGATGGGCCACGACCTGATCGGGCTGGACGACTACGACGAAGCCGTGCCGGGCGAATTCGGCGGAGCCCTATGAGCGGTGGGGCTGGAGTTCCCGACCTGCCACAGCTCGACGCATCGGGATTGACGGTGGCCATTGTCGCCAGCACGTGGCATGAGAAGATCTGCGACGCGCTGCTCGAAGGCGCACGCAAGGTGGCCGCGGACGCGGGCATCTACAACCCGACCGTCGTTCGTGTGCTGGGTGCCATCGAGATCCCTGTCGTGGCACAGGCATTGGCAGCCACCCACGACGCGGTCGTGGCGTTGGGCGTGGTGATCCGCGGCGAGACACCGCATTTCGACTATGTGTGTGACGCGGTGACCCAGGGTTTGACACGGGTATCGCTGGACGCGTCCACTCCGGTGGCCAATGGCGTGCTCACCACGAATACCGAGCAGCAGGCGCTGGATCGGGCGGGGCTGCCGGACTCGGCCGAGGACAAAGGTGCGCAGGCCGCCGCCGCGGCGCTGTCGACCGCGCTGACACTGCGCGATCTGAGGTCATGAGCG
>JBKOYU010000826.1:0-1968 GCA_046725575.1 Actinomycetota bacterium
CCGGCTCGGTATCACCACCGACTGGAAGTCTCGGTGGTACGCCGACAAGCAGTACAAGGACTACGTCAAGGAAGACGTGGCGATCCGTCGGCTGCTGGCCACCGGTCTGGAGCGCGCCGGCATCGCCGACGTGGAGATCGAAAGGACTCGCGACAGAGTTCGAGTTGATATCCACACCGCTCGCCCGGGCATCGTCATCGGCCGCCGCGGTACCGAGGCCGACCGCATCCGCGCCGACCTGGAGAAGCTGACCAAGAAGCAGGTGCAGCTGAACATTCTCGAGGTGAAGAACCCCGAGTCGCAGGCTCAGTTGGTGGCTCAGGGTGTGGCAGAGCAGCTTTCGAACCGCGTGGCGTTCCGCCGCGCGATGCGCAAGGCGATCCAGTCGGCGATGCGCCAGCCCAACGTGAAGGGCATCCGGGTGCAGTGCTCGGGCCGCCTCGGCGGCGCCGAGATGAGCCGCTCGGAGTTCTACCGCGAGGGCCGGGTGCCGCTGCACACGCTGCGCGCCGACATCGATTACGGCCTGTATGAGGCCAAGACGACCTTCGGCCGGATCGGCGTGAAGGTGTGGATCTACAAGGGCGACATCGTCGGCGGCAAGCGCGAAGCGACCGCGGCGGTTCCGGCTGGTGCGGATCGTCCGCGCCGCGAGCGCCCGTCGGGCACCCGCCCGCGTCGTAGCGGCGCGTCGGGTACCACCGCGACGAGCACCGACGCCGGTCGCGCCGCATCGGGTGCCGAGGACGCGCCCGCGGTGGCGGAGGCCGCGGCGGGCACCGAGGCCGATGCCGCTGAAACCTCATCGTCTGGGACCACGGAAACAACGGAGAGCTGAATCATGTTGATTCCCCGCAAGGTCAAGCACCGGAAGCAACACCACCCCAGGCAGCGCGGCGTCGCCAGCGGCGGGACGTCGGTGAGCTTCGGTGACTACGGCATCCAGGCACTGGAGCACGCCTACATCACCAACCGGCAGATCGAGTCCGCTCGTATCGCGATCAACCGGCACATCAAGCGTGGCGGCAAGGTGTGGATCAACATCTTCCCGGACCGTCCGCTGACCAAGAAGCCTGCCGAAACCCGGATGGGTTCGGGTAAGGGTTCGCCGGAGTGGTGGATCGCCAACGTCAAGCCCGGTCGGGTGCTGTTCGAGCTGAGCTACCCCGATGAGAAGACCGCGCGAGAAGCATTGACCCGCGCGATCCACAAGTTGCCGATCAAGGCACGCATCGTGACGCGAGAGGATCATTTCTGATGGCAGTGGGAGTTTCCCCTGGTGAACTTCGCGAACTGACCGACGACGAGTTGAAGGATCGCCTGCGCGAGTCCAAAGAAGAGCTGTTCAATCTGCGCTTCCAGATGGCGACCGGTCAGCTCGCCAACAACCGTCGGCTTCGTACGGTGCGTCAGGAAATTGCGCGTGTGTACACAGTGCTGCGCGAACGTGAGTTGGGTCTGGCTTCCGGACCCGCGGGTGAGGAATCGTAATGGCAGAAGCAAACACCGCGTCGAAAGACAAGGGCCCCAAGCACACCCCGCGCGCTGAGAAGCCCCGCGGCCGGCGTAAGACCCGCATCGGGTACGTGGTGTCGGACAAGATGCAGAAGACCATCGTGGTCGAGCTCGAAGAGCGGGTGAAGCACCCGCTCTACGGCAAGATCATCCGCACCACCACTAAGGTGAAGGCGCACGACGAGAACGGCATCGCCGGTGTCGGTGACCGGGTTTCGCTGATGGAGACCCGCCCGCTGTCGGCCACCAAGCGTTGGCGGCTCGTCGACATCCTCGAGAAGGCCAAGTAGCCCTAGCGCGTGACAGAAGCCCCCGGCATGCCGGGGGCTTCTTGTCGTTGCGCCGAACGTGCGGCCAGTACTACGGGTGGTTTCACCCACTGCATGCTTCTCGAAAGCGTCAACAGATGATGACGCGTTCAAAAACCGCAACCACATTGCGGGAGCCTGTAGG
>JBKOYU010001021.1:0-2858 GCA_046725575.1 Actinomycetota bacterium
GCATCGCGGTCACGGTACCGACCAGAGTGATGCCACCGACCATCAACGCGACGGCGACAACGCGTCCCATGGCGGTCACGGGTGAAAGGTCGCGGTATCCGACGGTGGTCACTGTGGTGATGGCCCACCACACCGCGTTACCGAAACTCGTGATCGTGGCGCCAGGCCGGTTGCGCTCGGCCTGACGGATGGCGAGCGACCCGGCATAGATCAACACCACGGCCCCACAGACGGTGTAGACGATGACCTTCCCGCGAATCGTGTGTGGCCGACCGCGCGCTGTAGCACGTCGATCACCACAGCCAGGCTCAGTAGACGCAGCGGCCTCATGAACGGGAGCACGACGAGCGCGAGGTCGTGCAGATGCCTGAAGAACCATGTGCCACGTGGTTCCGCGAGATACAGCCGCGCCGCGTAGTCGGCGACAAAGACCAAGTACAGCCCGAGGAGCGCCACCTCGACGGCGCGGGCCGCCGGACCTCGCGGTTGAGCCAATACCTGCACCGAATACAGGCCGAGAAAGGCAATCGCGACGGTGGCGAGTGGCCATTCCGTTCGATGTTCGAAGCGCTCGAGCCGGCTTTGCGTCGTCATCAACCGATGACATTAACCACTCTTTCCCACAGCGTCATCAATCGTTGACGCTCTCGAGAAGCATGCAGCGACCCTACGCTGTTTACTCGGGTAGTGACGCCGGCCATACGGGAATGATCTGCCGCTTTCGCGCATTTACCGGCCAACCGGTCCGAATGGGCCAACCACCGAAAGGGACAACGACATGACTGCATCATTGGCCGGACGGCGGGCGCTGGTGACCGGCGGATCACGCGGGATCGGGGCTGCGATCGTCCGGAGGTTGGCCGCAGACGGCGCCGCCGTCGCGTTCACCTACGGCTCATCGGCAGCCGACGCCGAGAAGTTGGCGGCCGAGGTCGCCGAATCCGGTGGAACCGCGGTGGCAATTCAGGCCGACAGCAGTGACCCCGAGCAGGTGGCGAAGTCCGTCGACGAGACCGTCGCGAAGCTGGGCGGATTGGAGATCCTTGTCAACAATGCGGGCGTGGCATACATCGGCGATGCCGAGTCCTTCCCGCTGGACCAGTTCGACCGCCTGGTGGCAATCAACGTACGAGGCATGTTCGTCGCAACTCAGCGGGCGATTCCGCACCTGGGCCACGGCGGCCGCATCATCAACATCGGCAGCATCAACGCCGATCGCGTGCCCGGCGCGGGGCTCTCGGTGTACGCCATGACCAAGGGTGCCGTGGCAGGTCTTACCCGCGGACTGGCCCGCGATCTCGGGCCCCGCGGTATCACGGTCAACAACGTCCAGCCGGGCCCGGTCGCAACAGACATGAACCCGGAGGTAGGCGAATTCGCGGATTCGCTGCGCGAGGTGATGGCACTCGGGCGATACGGCCAGCCGGACGAGGTGGCCGGCGTGGTGGGTTATCTGGCAAGCCCCGAGGCGGGATACATCACCGGCGCCAACTGGAACGTCGACGGCGGTTTCACGGTCTAACGCTCACAAGTTGATCGGATCCGGTGGATGCACCGTCTTCGTGGTGTCCTGCAGCGCGGCTTTGAATTGCATTGCCCGATAAGGCCATCCGACGGCGGTGTTCCACTGCGACACAACCAGCCCGACACCGCCCTGGATGTCGAACCGCGAGCCCGGCAGCACATAGCCGCCGTAGAGTTGCGCGACTCTGTTCTTGGAATGGTTCTCGTCGTTCCACGACGAACCGACAACGGGAATCTGGAGTTCGGTGGTGTGCATGTTGGCGATCGGTGAGTCAACGACCCGGTAACCCAGCGCATACTTCGACGCCAGGAATCCGCCGAGTACCCATTTGCCTTGCGCCATCCGGCGAAACGTCAGCTCACCCCACTTCTCGCCCTCGGGCGTGATCGGCGTGGCCGCCTCTCCCCAAGCCCAACGGCCGGCCGTGTAGCCCCAGCTGACATATCGCGACCGCTGCCCGATGTGCTCGGGCCGGACACGCATCAAGATGATGCCCTTGTCGCGTTGAAATCCCGTCGCCACCACGTACACCCAGCCGTCGTCGGGCTCGTAGTCCCACGACCAGCACTGGGCGTAGCCGCCGTGCAAGTCGGCGGGAAACTTCGCGTCCTCACCCATGTGCGACCACGAGATGCCGCTGTCGTCGGACCGCCAGATCTCGGTCCAGATGACGTTGCCGAAACCTCGATTGACGATGGCGTGCAAGTAAATTGAGCCGTCAACCCGCAGCAGATCGGACGGGATTACGGTGCTGATGCCGCCATGGGTCCAACCGGTGGCGGCGTCATCATGGATGTAGTGCCACAGCTGGCGGGCGTAGTTCGGGTCGTCTCCCCCGGCGCGCTCGTAAACGATTTCGTGGTCGGCGTCGCCAGTGCCGATCAGCACGACGGGAGAACGCCAGTCGCCCTGGCCGACCTTGCGACCGGAGAAGGTGTCGCCGAAGACCGACACCAACTTGCCGTTGGGCGCCACCACCGACGCCCCCAGATCGGTGCACGTGACACCCCAGCGCTCGGTAAGCCCGGGGCCCGTCAGGTCGACGACCTTGCCGTTGAGCAGCGGGACAGCGGCGATCGCGCCCGCCGATCGAAGAGAACAGTCGCGGCATCCTCTTGGCCTCCCAATTGGTCGTCTGCTGATCGTCGCCAACTCCAGCGTGCCCCGCACGAGTAGCGCAGTACTCGTTTGTCGTGGTCAGCACCTGGATTCCCAGACGTTCTCGCCCCACGGCACCCAGTCGATGGGCGCGCCGCAGTGCTGGCAGACCACCGCTACTGGCAGATGCGCAGTCCAGCCGGCTCGCAGTACAGCGGGTAGCGCTCGACCGGGA
>JBKOYU010000449.1:0-5028 GCA_046725575.1 Actinomycetota bacterium
GAGCACCGCTACCGTAGAGCCGTGGCCATTGACGTCGCCGCGGCCGTCGAAGCCGACCTTCCCGAACTCGCCGATGTCGCCGCCCTTACCTTTCCGCTGGCCTGTCCCCCGGCGGTGACGCCGGACAACATTGCCGCGTTCATCGACGAGCATCTGTCGCAGGCGCGATTCCGCGACTACCTCGCCGATCCCGACCGCGCGGTGCTGTGTGCACGGGACGAGGGCCGAATCGTGGGTTATGTCATGCTCATTCGCGGCGTTCCCGACGACGACGATGTGCAGCAGGCCGTCACGCTGCGCCCGGCCGTCGAGTTGTCGAAGATGTACGTGCTGCCTGACAGCCACGGCGCAGGCATTTCCGCGGCGCTGATGACCGCGGCGTTGCAGCACGCCGCCGATCTCGACGCCAAGTGCGTGTGGCTGGGGGTCAATCAGCAGAACCACCGCGCCCAACGGTTTTACACCAAGCACGGCTTTACCATCAACGGCACCAAGACCTTTCGGCTCGGCGCCGGCATCGAGAACGACTACGTGATGGTGCGCCCGCTCTGACCCGCGGCGGTCAACGCCAGCAGGCGAGACGTCGCCCGCAGATACTTCTTGCGGAAGCTGCCCGCCAGCATCTCGTCGGAAAAGATGGTGTCCAGCTTCGTGCCCGATGCCACCACCGGAATGCCCGCGTCGTAGAGCCGGTCGGTCAGCGACACGAGCCGCAGCGCGACATTCTGGTCGTCGATGGGATGCACGCCGGTGATGAACGCCGCGGTGACGTCCTCGATCAATGTCAGATAGCGCGACGGATGCATGGTCGCCAGGTGCGCGCACAACGCGTCGAAATCGTCCAGCGTCGCGCCGGGAACCTCGGCGGCCTGCGTCGCGACCTCGCCATCACTCAAGGGTTCAGGTGCGGGCGGGAGCACGCGATGTCGGTAGTCCGGTCCGTCGATCCGCACCGAGGTGAAAATGCTTGCGAGAGTGAGGATCTCGCGCAGAAAATCCTGCACGGCGAAGCGGCCCTCACCGAGCTGCTCGGGCAGTGTGTTCGACGTCGCCGCCACCGACACCCCGCGCGCGACCAGTTCAGACAGCAGCCGCGAGATCAGCGTGGTGTTGCCCGGATCGTCGAGCTCGAACTCGTCGATGCACACCACCACGTAGTCGGCGAGCAGCTCGATGCACTCCATGAATCCGAACACCCCGGCCAACTGGGTCAGCTCACCGAACGTTGCGAACGCCTTCGGTCCCGCAACGTGAAAGTACGACGACGCCAGCAGGTGGGTCTTGCCGACGCCGAAGCCGCCATCGAGGTACAGCCCCACACCCGGCAGCGCCTCGCGCCTGCCGAACAGTTTCTTCCTGCCTGCCCGCCGCTCTACCGCCTGCTCGCAGAACTGTCGGCATGACTGCACGGCCGTCGCCTGCGACGGCTCGGCGGGATCCGGCTCGTAGCTGTCGAAGCTGACGTCGGAAAAGGTCGGCGGTGGAGTCAGCTGGGCGATCAGCCGCTCGGGCGTGACGCTGGGGTGTCGATCGACCAGATGCGCGACACCGCTGGACCCGTGCATGCACGCACGATAGCGACGTGCTGCAATTCTGCGTATGCCTGACGACGGTGCCGGGATACAGCTCACAGTGCTAGGACCCACCGATTCGGTGGACGATGGCCGGCTGACCGACCTCTATGCCTACCCCGACGATCTGCAGTCGTGCTGGGTACGCGGCAACATGATCGCCAGCCTGGACGGCGGGGCCACCGATGACGGCAAGGCCGGAGGGCTTGCGGGCCAGGGCGACCGCGCGGTGTTCTCGTTGATGCGCTACGCCGCCGACGTCATCGTGGTCGGCGCCGCGACCGTGCGCATCGAGAACTACTCCGGCGCCCAACTTCCTGTCGCGGCGCGGCAGGAACGCCAGCGCCGCGGGCAGGCCGAGGTGCCGCCCATCGCCGTCGTCACTCACTCGGGCGACCTCGATCCAGACGCCCTGCTGTTCACCCGCACCGAGGTGCCGCCGCTGATCCTGACCTCCAGCGAATCGGTCGGCGGTATCCGCCGCATGCTCGGCTCGGTGGCCGAGGTGATCGACGCGTCCGGCCCGCAGTCCGACGGTGTCGACCCCGCGACCGTGCTCAAGATCCTGGGCGAGCGGAGGCTGTACCGCGTCCTCACCGAGGGCGGGCCGCGATTCTTGAGCTTGCTGATCGAAAACGACCTGCTCGACGAGCTGTGCCTGACGGTGGCGCCGATCCTCGTCGGCGGCATCGCGCGGCGCATCGTGACCGGGACCGGCCAGGTGCACACGACGATGCGTCGCACCCACGTGCTCACCGACGACGACGGCTACCTGTACACGCGCTACGTCCGGGACGTCTAGCGCGATCAGTACATTGGTCAGCATGCGTCGGCGTCGTCTGGTCCGGGTCCTAGGCACCTCGACCGTCGTGCTGTCCACTTTGCTGGCCGGCTGCGCGCCCGGCCTGGCCGCCAATCCTCGCTACGCGACCGACTCCGGCGCGGGCCCGCAGGGTGCGCCACAGACCACCAAACCGCCTTCAGGCCCGCCGCCGATCGAGGCGCCGAAGAACGACCTGTCCTGGCGGGACTGCACGTCGCGGGTGTTCAGTGATGCCGCTGTGCAGCCGCTGCCGGGCGTCACGCTGGACTGCGCCACGTACGACGCCGACCTCGATCCGATCAACGGCGCCACCGGAGCGGTGAGCATCGGAGTGGTGCGGGCCCGCTCGGTGCAGACGCCACAGGATGCCGGGCCGTTGGTGATGACCACCGGGGCGGACCTGCCGTCGTCGGCGCAGTTGCCGGTGTGGCTGTCCCGCGCGGGCGCCGACGTGCTCAAGACGCATCCGATCGTGGCGGTCGACCGCCGCGGCACGGGAATGTCGGGAGCGCTGGACTGCCGCGACCTGTTCGACCGCCAGGAGATGCTCGACCAGGCGCAGTTCCAGTCCGGCGACGACCCCGTCGCCAACCTCGGCGCCATCACGCAGACCGCCACCACGAGCTGCACCGACACCATCGCGCCCGGCGATTCGGCCTACGACAACGCGCACGCCGCCGAGGACATCGAACGGCTGCGCAGCACGTGGGACGTGCCCACCCTCGCACTGCTCGGCATCGGCAACGGCGCCCAGGTCGCGCTTGCCTACGCCGGCGCACACCCCAACAAGGTGTCCCGGCTGGTGCTCGACTCCCCGCTGCCGCTGGGCATCGCCGCCGAAGCCGTGATGGAACAGCGCGTCAAGGGCGAACAGGCTGCGCTGGATGCCTGGGCCGCGCAGTGCGTCGCCACCAACTGCCCGCTGGCGCCCGACCCCAAGGGCGCGATCGACTCCCTGCTGGCGGCTGCGCGAAACGGCGACGGCCCGGGCGGCGCGTCGGTGGCGACGGTCGTCGACGCCATCACCACAGCGCTGGCCTACCCCCGCGGCGACCGTGTCAACTCCGGCAACGACCTCGCCGCGGCCGTGGCGGCCGCCCGCTCTGGAAACACCAACCAGATGACCAACCTGATCACTGCCGCCGAGACGCAGCGCCAGACCGACGGCCAGTTCGTCAACGGCTGCAGCGACTCGCTCAACCGGCCGACGCCGGACCGGGTCCGCGAGCTCGTGGTCGCCTGGCCCAAGCTGTACCCGCAGTTCGGCGCAGTTGGCGCGCTCAACCTGGTCAAGTGCCTGAACTGGCCGAGCGGATCGGCACCGCAGGACCCCAAGAACCTGAAGATCCCCGTGATGCTGCTCGGTGTGCAGAACGACCCGATCGTCGGCAACGAGGGTGTGGCGGCCGTCGCCGCGACCGTGATCAACGCAGGCACCACCAGCAAGCGGGCGATGTGGCAGGGCATCGGCCACGGCGCCACCATCTACTCGGCGTGCGCGCTGCCGCCGGTGCTCGGCTACCTGGACAGCGGCAACCTGCCGCCGACCGACACGTACTGCCCGGCCTGACACTGACCTCTGGGCCGGTCGGTGTACGGTGCGCTGGTGGCGGCACCTGACTCCATCCGTACCGGCCTTCTGAAGGCGTTCGCGCCCCGCACCTCCCCGCCGAGCATCGCCACGGTGCTGCGGTCCATTCTCTGGCCGATCGCGATCCTGCTCATCATTCATCGCAGCTATGTCCTGGCCACCAATGGCTACATCACCGACGACTACGGTCCGGTATACCGCGCGGTGGTGAACTTCAAGCACGGCTGGGACATCTACAACGAGCACTTCGATCAGGTTGACCCGCACTACCTTTACCCGCCCGGCGGCACGCTGATCATGGCGCCGTTCGGATACCTGCCCGTCGACGCATCGCGGTACTGGTTCATCACGTTCAACACGATCGCCATCGTCATCGCGGCGTTCCTCTTGGTGAAGCTGTTCAAGTTCTCGTGGACGTCGGTGGCGCTGCCCGCACTGCTGGTAGCGATGTTCTGCACCGAAAGCGTGGTCAACACACTGGTTTTCGGCAACATCAACGGTTGCATCCTGCTGCTGGAGGTGTTGTTCTTCCGCTGGCTGCTCGACGGCAAAGTCGAGCATCAATGGTGGGCCGGGGTGGCGATCGGGCTGTCGCTGGTGGTCAAACCGCTTCTGGGACCGTTGCTCTTGTTGCCTCTGCTGAACCGGCAGTGGCGCACCCTCGTGACCGCGTTGCTGGTGCCGCTGTTTTTCAACGCCGCCGCGTGGCCGTTGATCAGCGACCCGATGAACTTCGTCACCGGCACCCTGCCGTACATCTTCAAGACGCGGGATTACTTCAACAGCTCGATCCAGGGCAACGGCGTGTACTACGGCCTACCGATGTGGCTGATCCTGTTGCTGCGCATCGTGTTTGCAGTACTTGCAGTGGTGGCCGTCTGGCTGCTGTACCGCTACTACCGCACCCGTAACCCGCTGTTCTGGTTCACCACGTCCTCGGGTGTGCTGTTGATCGCCTCGTGGCTGGTTTCGTCACTGGGCCAGGGCTACTACTCGATGATGCTGTTCCCGTTCCTGATGACGGTCGTGCTGCCGAATTCGGT
>JBKOYU010000020.1:0-4894 GCA_046725575.1 Actinomycetota bacterium
GCCCTGTCGCACTTGTCCGATCGGTGCAGGCCGGCGACGGAGTGTCCTACGGCCACACCTGGATCGCCGAATGCGACACCACGTTGGCGTTGCTGCCGATCGGTTATGCCGACGGTGTGTTCCGGACCTTGAGCGGCCGCATCGACGTGCTGATCAACGGCCGGCTGCGACGCAACGTCGGCCGCATCTGCATGGACCAGTTCGTGGTGGACCTCGGCCCCGGTGAGCTCGACGTGGACGAGGGTGACGACGCCATTCTGTTCGGCCCCGGCACGCAGGGCGAGCCCACGGCGCAGGATTGGGCCGATCTGCTCGGCACCATCAACTACGAGGTGGTCACCAGCCCTCGTGGCAGGGTTACTCGGACGTACCGTGGAGCAGCGACGGGCCAAAGCCGTTGAGCGGTAACGAGACTGCACGGCCGCGCGGCCGCAGGTCCAGCGCGCCGTGGCTGGCAGGGGCGGCCGGGCTGACGGCGGTCGGCACCGCCGCGGGCGTGTCCGTGGCCAGGTCCCTGCGTCGGCGCGTGAGCACCGACGATCCCTACCAGGACGAGGACTTCGAACTACTCGACGCCGACCGCAGCTACGTCGTCACCACTCCCGACGGAGTGGACCTCGCGGTGCGCGAGGTCGGTCCCGAGGACGCGCGTCTGACGGTGGTGTTCGCGCACGGCTTCTGTCTTCGGATGGGCGCCTTTCACTTTCAGCGCGCGCGACTGGTTGAGCAATGGGGCCCGCAAGTCCGCATGGTGTTCTACGACCAGCGGGGTCATGGCCAATCCGGCGAAGCGTCGCCGGAGACGTACACCGTCGCGCAGTTGGGCCAGGACCTGGAAACCGTGCTCGCCGTGATGGCGCCGCGCGGCCCGGTGGTGCTGGTCGGGCATTCGATGGGCGGCATGACCGTGCTGTCGCACGCTCGTCAGTTCCCGCGGCGCTACCCGACCCGCATCGTCGGCGCAGCGATCATCGCCTCTGCCGCCGAAGGAATTTCCGGGTCACCACTGGGCGAGATCCTGAAGAATCCGGCCCTCGAGGCGGCTCGCTTCGCCGTCCGGTACGCCCCCAAGATGGTGCACCGCACCCGGGGCGCCGCCAAATCGGTGATCGCCCCAATCCTGCGGGCAGCGTCCTACGGTGACGAAAAGATCAGCCCGAGCGTCGTGGCGTTTTCCGAGAAGATGATGCACGACACGCCGATCGCCACATTGGTGGAGTTCCTCCACGCGCTGGAGGTCCACGACGAGACCGCGGCGCTGCCGACGCTGGCGAAGGTGCCCACCCTGATCGCCTGCGGTGACCGCGACCTGCTCACGCCTATGGAGCATTCGCAGAGCATGGCCGCCGCGTTGCCGAAGTCCGAGCTGGTGATCGTCGGTGGCGCAGGGCATCTGGTGCAGCTCGAACACCCTGAGGCCATCGACGACGCCCTGGTCCGACTGGTCGAGCGCGCCACACCGTCCAAGCTGGTCGCGCTCACGCGCCGGGTCAGGGCACGGGTGCGCAACCATGGCTGAGCGCCGTTCCGGCACCGGTGCCGCTCGGCCGGCGACGTCCGGCACCGCCGAGCTCGCCACCGCCCAGGACACCATCGCGCTCGGCGCGCAACTTGGCAAGCATCTGCGCGCCGGAGATGTGGTGGTGCTTTCCGGCCCGCTGGGTGCGGGAAAAACCGTGCTCGCCAAGGGAATTGCCCAGGCGATGGATGTGGAAGGGCCGGTGATTTCGCCGACGTTCGTGTTGGCCCGTATCCATCGCGCACGCCATGCGGGCGCCCCCGCGATGATCCACGTCGACATGTACCGGCTGCTCGACCACGCCCCTGTCGACCTGCTCGCCGAGCTTGACTCGCTGGACCTGGACACCGACCTCGACGACGCCGTCGTCGTCGTGGAGTGGGGTGAAGGCCTGGCCGAACGACTTTCGGACAGCCACCTCGATATCCGGCTCGAGCGTGGACCGAACACCGAAGTGCGGACTGCAATCTGGCAGTGGAGCCGGCGATGAGCACGGTGATCCTGGCCATCGACACCGCGACGGCCGCGGTCACCGCAGGCATCGTGAGGCTCGATGGCGTCGAGGTGCTCGCCGAGCGGATCACTGTCGACGCTCGGGCACACGCCGAGCAGCTCACCCCGAACGTGCTTGCCGCGCTCGCCGACGCCCGCCTGACCGTCAACGATCTGGGTGCCGTTGTGGTCGGTTGCGGGCCAGGACCATTCACCGGATTGCGGGTCGGCATGGCCACTGCGGCCGCGTACGGTCACGCGCTCGGCATCCCGGTGCACGGTGTCTGCAGCCTCGACGCGATCGGCATCGAAACTGCAGCCACGACGGGCGAAATTCTCGTGGTCACCGATGCCCGCCGCCGCGAGGTGTACTGGGCGCGCTACCGCGACGGGGTCCGCGTCGATGGGCCCGCTGTGAACGCGCCAGCCGACGTGCCGGCCGACGCCGACGCCGTGGCGGGTTCAGTCGAGCACGCCGCGCTGTTCGACCTGCCGCGACTGGCCCCCGCCTATCCCACGGCTTCCGGCCTCGTGCGCGCGGTCGCCGACTGGACGGCCGAGCCGGCGCCGCTGATTCCGCTGTACCTGCGCCGTCCCGACGCCAAACCGTCGGCGGTGACCCGATGACCGTCGTGTACGGCCCCTTGACGAGGGGTGACGCCGCCCGGTGCGCCGAACTCGAGAAGCAGCTGTTCGAAGGCGACGACCCGTGGCCGGCGCGGGCGTTTCTGGCAGAGCTCGAGGCCAAGCACATCCGCTATGTCGCCGCCCGCGCCGACGACAAGCTCGTCGGCTACGCCGGCATCTCCCGGCTCGGCCGAAAGCGGCCCTACGAGTACGAGATTCACACCATCGGGGTGGACCCCGCCTACCAGGGGCAGGGCATCGGCAGGCGCATGATGACGGAGCTACTCGAATATGCCTCGGGTGGAACGGTTTTCCTTGAGGTACGCACCGACAACGAAGCCGCGATATGGCTCTACGAGAGCTTGGGTTTCGTCAACGTCGGCCTGCGGCGTCGGTACTACCGGTCCAGCGGCGCCGACGCCTACACCATGAGACGAGATCCGCAATGACGAAATCCATCCCCGAGTCGCTGCGCTCCTGCCCGCTGGTCATCCTGGCCATCGAAAGCTCCTGCGACGAAACGGGCGTCGGCATCGCGCGCCTCGACGACGACGGCACCGTGACGTTGCTCGCGGACGAGGTGGCATCCAGCGTCGACGAACACGCACGGTTCGGCGGCGTGGTTCCCGAGATCGCGTCGCGCGCGCACCTCGAGGCGCTGGGGCCCACGATGCGGCGTGCGCTCGAGACGGCGGACGTGGACAAGCCCGATGTCGTCGCCGCCACCATCGGTCCAGGGCTGGCCGGTGCGCTGTTGGTGGGAGTGGCTGCGGCCAAAGCATATTCGGCCGCGTGGCAGGTGCCGTTCTACGCCGTCAATCACCTTGGGGGTCACCTCGCCGCTGACGTCTACGAGCACGGCCGGCTGCCCGAGAGCGTCGGCCTGCTGGTGTCCGGCGGGCACACTAACCTTCTGCACGTGCGGTCGCTGGGCGAACCGATCGTCGAACTCGGCAGCACCGTCGACGACGCCGCCGGTGAGGCCTACGACAAGGTCGCGCGGCTGCTCGGTCTCGGGTATCCCGGCGGCAAGGTGCTCGACGACCTGGCCCGCGAGGGCGACCGCAACGCGATCGTCTTCCCCCGCGGCATGACCGGGCCCCGCGACGATCCGTATGCGTTCAGCTTCTCCGGGCTCAAAACCGCCGTCGCACGGTACGTGGAAAGCCACCCCGACGCATCCCAAGCCGACATCGCTGCGGGCTTCCAGGAGGCGGTGGCGGATGTGCTGACCATGAAGGCCGTCCGCGCCGCCAAAGAGCTGAACGTTTCGACGTTGTTGATCGCCGGCGGGGTGGCGGCGAACTCGCGACTGCGGGAGATCGCCGAGGAGCGCTGCGCGGCCAATGGATTGACGCTGCGGATCCCGCGGCCACGGCTGTGCACCGACAACGGCGCGATGATCGCTTCGTTCGCCGCGCATCTCATCGCCGCGGGCGCGCCGCCGTCGCCGCTGGACGCGGCGAGCGATCCGGGTCTGCCCGTCGTGAAGGGACAGGTCGCATGACGGTTCAAGACAAGCTGGCGATCACCGAACTGCTGTACCGCTACGCCGAGCTGATCGACGCAGGCGACTTCGACGGGGTCGGGCGGCTGCTGGCGCGGGCCACGTTCGGCGGTTCCGGGCCGCAGGGTGCTTCGGGCGCCGAGAACATCGCCAAGCTGTTCGGCGCGACCACGCGTCGCTATCCCCGGCATGGCAATACCCCACGGACGCGCCACCTGGTGCTCAACCCGGTGGTCGACGTCGCCGATGACGGCACGGCCACCGCCCGGTCCACGTTCTGCGTCGTGCAGACCACCGAGACAGTGCCGCTGCAGCCGATCGTCGTCGGCCGCTATTTCGACAGCTTCAGCTGCGATGATGCCGGTTGGTACTTCACCGAACGGAGGGTCGACGTCGAGATGATCGGCGATATCTCGGCGCACCTGATGGTCGATCCACGCGACTTCGACCGTTAGTACCGGGGTGACCTTGAGTGCTAGCACTCTCGTGTATAGAGTGCTAGGTGGCAGGCGGCCAACCCCTGCTCCGGCACCCGCGACGACGGCGCGAGGGCACGGACGCATGCCGAACACCTGTAATGCTGGCATCCGGGGATGACCCCGGATCCAAACCCGAACTACTGGAGGGCTCCATCGTGGCGAGCGTGAACATCAAGCCACTCGAGGACAAGATCCTCGTACAGGCCAACGAGGCCGAGACCACGACCGCGTCCGGTCTGGTCATCCCCGACACCGCCAAGGAGAAGCCGC
>JBKOYU010000871.1:0-4001 GCA_046725575.1 Actinomycetota bacterium
CCGACCGGCTTGCGCGACGACGCGCAGGGTCCCGTCCGTGAGGTGGAGGGCACCGACAACGGAAAGATCGACGAACTGGCCGCCAACGCCGTCAGCGACATCGAGGAGTACTGGGGCAACGCCTACAGCGAAACGTTCGACGGCGAGTTCAACCCGGTGAAGGCGCTGATCTCCTGGGACGCCAACGGTTTCGACGACACCCCGTTCTGTGGCGAGGACACGTACGGACTCGTCAACGCCGCGTTTTGCTACGACGACGAGACGATCGGCTGGGACCGCGGCGAGCTTCTGCCCGCGCTACGAAAGGCGTACGGCGACATGGGCGTGACTATGGTGCTCGCCCACGAATACGGACACGCCGTGCAGCGTCAGGCCGGACTGAAGACCAAGAACACCCCGACACTGGTGGCCGAGCAGCAGGCCGACTGCTTCGCCGGGGCGTACATGCGTTGGGTCGCCGAGGACAAGTCCCCGCGCTTCACGCTGTCCACAGGTGAAGGGCTGAACAACGTGCTCGCGGCGGTGATCGCGTTCCGCGATCCGCTGCTGGCGGAGGGCGATCCGGAAGTCGGCGTCGACGAACACGGCTCGGCGTTCGAACGGCTTTCGGCGTTCCAGTTCGGCTTCACCGACGGGCCGTCGGCGTGTGCGGCGATCGACGTGCGGGAGATCGGCCAGCGCCGCGGCGACCTGCCCGTGCTGCTGCCCGAGGATCAGACCGGGGAGCTGCCGGTCACCGAGGAGTCGGTGCGGTCGATCGTCGACGCGATGGGCATCCTGTTCTCGCCGGCCAAACCGCCGCAGCTGAGCTTCAAGGCGTCCGACGCCGAGAGGTGCCCGGATGCCAGGCCGAGCCCGCCTGCGTCGTACTGCCCGGCGACCAACACGATCGTGGTCGATCTGCCCGGGCTGGAGGTGATGGGCACCCAATCCGACAGCGACGACGGCGGCCTGGCCTGCGGCGACAACACCGCGTATTCGGTGTTGGTCTCCCGCTACATGCAGGCCATCCAGCACGCGCGCGGCGGCGTGATGCTCGACAACGCCGAGGCCGCGCTGCGTACCGCCTGCCTCACCGGCGTGGCCACCGTCAAGATGTCGAAAAACGTCACCACACCCGACGGCAACACCATCGCGCTGACCGCCGGTGACGTCGACGAGGCGGTATCGGGCATCTTGACCAACGGCTTGGCCGCCAGCGACGTCAACGGCGAATCGGTGCCGTCCGGCTTCTCGAGGATCGACGCGTTCCGCGTCGGCGTGCTCGGCGACGAGGACCGCTGCTTCAAGCGCTTCCTGTGACGCTACGTTCGCCGAAACTTGCGTTCGGGCGGGAGCGATGAAATGTGTTGAGGACCCCTCACCTCAGACGCTCGATTATGTAGGCAGCGAGTCGATGTCGGTCGGTGATGGTTTCATCTGCCCTATGGCAGCCGCGCCCATCGACACCACGACAGCTGTCAGTGATGCGGTGGTGCCGCGGCGACGCGGTCACTCGAAGGCCCCGAATTTCAGCTACTCGGGGCCGGTGTCGGTGATCCGGCTGGAACTCGACGTCAGCGACGCACGGGTGCGTCGGTGTATGGAGCGCCAATGGACGGCGGTGTTTCGGCTGCGGCGGGCACTGCAACGTGACGCCACGGCACGCTGCCGGGCGTATCGGGCGGCCCATAGTGAACGCAGCGCCAATCCGAGGAGACTGCGTGAGCGGCTGGGCCTGACCCGCAAAGGAATCGAGGCCGCGGCCAAGACGCATATCGAGGCCAGCGGCTGGATGCGCGATCACCTGACCAAAGCCATCGGCCTGCACATAGCCGACGAGGTGTGGCAGACGGTAGATCGGCACCTGTTCGCCGATTCCTCGGGGCGCCGCCACGGGCCGCCGAAGATCGGATCGTGGTGGAACTTCACCCGAATCCCTGGGCGGGCCCGCTCGCACACCAAACCCTCCCAAGTGTGGGAAACCTACCGGCTGGTCGGCACCCTCGATGGGCACCTCGCGGCCTACCGGCACCCGGAACTGCCCGACACCGTAACCACGGCGACGGCGGCCGCCGGCCAGCCGCCTGGAACCTCGATCCTGGCCCAACCCGCCCGGCTCGCGGCACCGATGCGGCCCGCGTCAAGGTCGTGGACCGATCATGACGGGGCACTGGCGGTTGTGTTCACCGGCCTGCCGGGAGGGGACCTGGCGTTGCCCGCGCGCCTACCCCAAGGGGCTGGGCAGTGGCCACGCCTGTGTCATTTCCTTGCCGACCCCGTGGTGTGGCACAAGATCGACCTAGTGCGGGTGCGAGACCGCAAAGCACCCGGCGGCTGGCGCTACTACGCGCATCTCCTCGTGCATCAGGCCGGCTACCAATCGCCGGCCACCCAGGCTCGTCGCGCCGCGATCCCCACCGGTCGGCGTGCCGGTGTGGACGCCAACGTGTCCAACCTCACGCTGGCTTCATTTCCCGCCGGGCACCCCGATCAGCTGATTGTCGAGCAGATCACTTGCACCAAGGAGCAACAGCTGGCGGCGGCGCAGGCCGCCCAACGGGCGCGGGCGCGTCAGCGGGCCTTGGATCGGTCACGCCGCAACACAAACCCCGACCAATACGGCCCGTCGGTACGGCAGCAGGCGCGTGCAGTCCGTCGCGCCCGTAAAGGATTGGCAGCCAAGCGGATCAGCAATCCGGGCGGACCCCGAGCGGCTCGCGCCGACGGTGTGCCGCTGCGGGCCTACGGCCACGACAGGCTCTCGGGCGGCTATCACCGCACCCGCACCGATCATGGCGCCGACGCCCGTGCGGCCAGACAGGCCAAACGCACCCGCGCCCACGACATCGCCGCGCGAATTGTTGCCATGCACGGCAACACCATCACCATCGAAGACGCCGCCATCTCGACGTGGTCGCGGTTGTGGGGCAAGCGGATCGCCTTATTCAGCCCCGGCATGCTCATCGACGCCTTGGCCGCCGAATGCGCCGCCACCGGCGGCCGCCTGTATCGAGCAGGCACCCGATCCACCGCCCTCAGCCAGCACTGCCTCTGCGCGGCCAGGGTTCGGAAACCCCTGGCCCAGCGCATCCACTATTGCCCGCAGTGCGGGCTGCGCGCCGACCGCGACGTCACCTCGGCAGCCTTGGCAGCCTGCGTCGAGCTCACCGAACCGCACGATCCGCGCACCGCGCGCGTCGATTACCGACTTGCCCACGCCCTGCGGGCGGGGCTGGCCTCCCAGCAAGAGAGGGAGGGCTCAGTCAACCGGCACCAGCCACCAACACCACATGGTGCTGGATTGGCCAGGACCGGCAGCCACCACCCGGTGGCCTCTGCTGAGCAAGCGGCACTCGGCCCACCACCGAACAGACCAGGCATGCCTGGACGTCGCGGGACCAGCCGAAAACAACAGCACCCCAAACTGTTCGGCGCTGCATGACCCATCACGGGTCAACTCTTAGACCTTCTTCGTCACGCCGTACCACGCCGTGACCGCGTCGGACACGTCCGTCGAGCGGGTCAGGAACGCATACGAGCGGATAAAGGATTCGCCGACGCAGCCGTCGATCTTGATGCGGAACCCGTCGACCAGGATCCACGGTTCAAATCCCTTGAACTGCTTCTTGGACACCGGGACGACGTTGACGATGCCCGGCTTCATTGCGATCGCCATGCCACCGGTGACCGGCGTCGACACCACCGGAATCAGGCCTTCGGGCAGGGGCGAGACGACGTCGACGCCGCCGAGGCCCAGCGACGGCGTCATGCCGACGCTGCCGGTCAGCGTGACGCCGTTGGAGGTACTCATGTCGATGCCGCAGCCGATCTGATAGCCGACCTCGAGCGTGCCCTCAGGCGTTCCGTCCTCCTCGGGTCCGGAAAGTGAACCGTTGTAGACGCCGCCGACCTGGTATTCACGCGACGAGATCGCCGTCGTCAGCGGTGAGATCACCCGCTGCGTCTCATCCCTGGCAGATAGGGTCTGCGTCCACCCGTCAGGCGCGTGGGTGGTGGCA
>JBKOYU010000190.1:0-1759 GCA_046725575.1 Actinomycetota bacterium
ACCGCGATACCGCGGTCGTAGAGCATCGAGGTCAGCGCAGCGACCGGTCCGCACGCGGCGGCCGACGATGTACTGATGCGATCGCCGACGGCCAGTGTTGCCTGGTAGTTGCGGGCCTGCGGACCAAGCCGGGTCGACGGACGCTCGGCGTCGGTGCACCGCCAGTTACCGAGCCGCAGCGGTCCCGAGCTGGACGCGTATAGATCGTGAAATGTTTCGAAAGACATCGCGTCGGCCTCCTGGCGCAGACCGCGTGGCATCGGGCCGTTGATGTGGGCCGTAAACGGCAGTGGCGCTGCGCTGGTAGCGGATGTGTTTCTCATGTGCCGGTCTTCTCAGGTCAGAGGAGTGACCGACGATGTAGCAACGACCCACAGCGAGGGGTCGGTCAGGATCAGACCCCGCTGCGGGTTGCTACTACGAGTCGCCTCGGCACGATCGCGATGCTAGGCGCAGAACCGCACCCTGTGCAAACCCTTTTTGGCTTCTCCTTTCGGATCGACCCCTGAGCATTTGTTCGCCAATCCGCTGTTACCACGGCGCGGCCGGTGGGATTCTCAAAGAATCCGAAACGTTGGGGGTGTACTGGGAAACGGTGAGCGGTTGAACACTCAGGATCCGCGGCCGCGGGACACATCGATACCGGTTGGCGAACGAGTCGGTTCGTTCCGGTATCTGCGCGCCGACGATCGATGGGAGTGGTCGGACGCCGTCGCGCGGATGCATGGCTATACGCCAGGGCAGGTACAACCCACCACCGCGTTGGTGATGTCGCATAAGCATCCCGATGACGCCGCGAACGTGGCCCGACTGATCGAGGCGATGACTGGGCAGGGCAGGCCGTTTTCAAGCCGTCACCGCATCGTCGACACGCATGGCCGCATCCACCCCGTGGTCGTGATCGGCGAGCGGCTGTGCGACGACGGCGGAAAGGTGATCGGAAGCCAGGGCTTGTATGTGGATCTCAGCGACGTGGATGACGGCGGCACAGTCGAAGACGCGATCGCCGACTTCACCGAGCATCGCGCGCTGATCGAACAGGCCAAGGGCATTCTGATGATGACGTATGGCATCTCCGCCGAGCGAGCCTTCGACATCCTGGTGTGGCGGTCGCAAGAAACCAACACCAAACTGCGAACGCTCGCAGCCCAGATCATCGACGACTTCACCGTCGAGCTGCATGTGCCGTCCGGTATCCGGGAGCGCGCCGATAACTTACTGCTGACCGCGCACCGACGCGTGCACGCGCCTGTGCCGCCGACGGGCTCCCAGAACGACGCATGCTAAGCCTGCCCTGGTCCGCGCGAAGAGTAACACCCTCACGGGCTGGGCCCACGCGCAAGCTGGGAAACACAAAATGGCGACGACGGTAGTCGTCATGGGCTGATGGACCAATTGTCGGATCTTATTGGGTCCGGCCCGAATTGACATTCCTGTCGCGGACATAGTCAGGTATGTGCCGTGGATTGGCTCTTCCTGGGCGGCGCGGGCGTGCTTGGCGGACTGACGGGCAGCATCGCGGGCCTGGCATCGGTGGCCACATACCCCGCACTTCTGCTCGTGGGACTCCCGCCGGTGACAGCCAATGTCACCAACACGGTCGCCCTCGTGTTCAACGGCATCGGATCGATATTGGGCTCAAGGCCCGAACTCGAAGGCCAGCAGAAGTGGATCACGCGCATCGCGCCGGTCGCGGCCCTCGGCGGCGCGGCAGGCGCGGCGCTGCTGCTGTCCACCCCGGCAGAAGCCTTCGAAAAGG
>JBKOYU010000309.1:0-13687 GCA_046725575.1 Actinomycetota bacterium
ACCTTGTACTGCGACCCGAAACTGGACTTGACATTCGCGACGTGGGCGATGTCGGCGTGCGAGAAGTCCTGCTCGGCCGATTGTCCGGTCGCGCATGCGGTCAGCACGGCTGCGCACGCAACGACAAGCATCGCCCTCGGGTTCGACATCGCCGCCAATGTACCCGCAGGGCCCCGCTCAGCCGCGTAACGCCGACACCGTTTTGACAAGGAAATCCGCCGCGAAATCCTGTCCGAGTGGAGGATTCGGCGAGCCCGGATCGCTGACGACTGTGACGAACGTGACGTAGTCGCCCAGATATGCGGTGAAGGTGTCCGCGTGCGAGTGGGTTTCGATGCCGCCTTCGACGACGGTGGTGGTCGTGGTGGACAGACCGACGGTCACCGCGCCGTCGATCGCGGGCGCCGCCACGGACGCGACGGTTCCGCTGGTGTGCCCAGCCGACACCGTCCACTGACCGCATTCGTCGATCAGCGACGGATCGAGCGTCGCCGTCGACCCGGCGACCACCGCGTAGACGATGCCGCCGGCACCCGACGCCGACCACCCTCGGGTCGTCGTCGCGTCGGCGACCGGATCGGCGAACACCCGGCACTGCGGCGGTTCCGCCGTCCAGTTCGGACCCAATCCCCAGAACGCGACCGGCACCGCCCGGCCGGACAGAGCGGCCACCTCGTAACCGCTCGGCAGTTCCGTGCGCGCACGCTCGATCCGCGCCGGATTCACCGGAGCCGACGAAGCGGTCGTCGCCGTCGACGGCAGTGATGACCGCGTCCCGCCACACGCCGCCACGCAGAGGGACAACGCTGCGAGCAAGGCAAACAGCCGCACGCCCGTTGATACCACAGAGCTTGCTTAGGAAAGTCCTGCAACATCCCGTGTCCGCCCGGCGATGTAACAACTACCAGGCAAACAAAAGAACGGAGACTGTCATGCGCACAGGCTGGGGTGTGGCAGCAACACTAGCGGCGGCGAGTGTCATGCTCGCGCCGGCGGGGCTGGCAATGGCGGAGCCCACCCAGGTCGGCAACGCATACGCGACGATCGGCACGCTGGAGGACGAAGGTTACGACGTCATCATCGACCGCGTCGGCAGTGCGCCGCTCAACCAGTGCATCGTGACCAGTGTCCGCAACCCACAGGAACAGACCAGGACGTTCTTTGTCGACGAGGGCAAGCATCGTCGCCTTGTGACCGTCGTCGTCAGCAGGTCGATAAACGTATCGCTGAACTGCGACGTCTGAGCCTAGACTTGGGCCATGCGAGCGGCACTAGGTGCGGCGGCGCTCGCGTTGGCACTCATGCCGACCGCCGTCGCGACGGCCCAGCCCACCACTTCAGGCGACGCCGAGCAGACGATCTCACGGTTGGAATCAGAGGGTTATGACGTGATCGTCGATCGGGTCGGCACCGGCGATCTCTCGCAGTGCGAGGTCACCAGCGTCCGGCATCCACAGACCCTGACGCAGACAATTGTCAGAGGGCACGACCACAATCGTGAGGTCGTCACCGTCGTCGTCAGTAAGTCGATTCACGTGACGCTCGACTGCGGCGTCTGAGGTTGCTGCGCGGCGTTTTTGGGTGGCGGCTACCACGAGTTCATCTAGCCGATCAAACTAATGACAACGCATGCCGGCGATCGGCCACGTCGCTTGCAGTCGTGGAATCAAATTGCGCTACTGCGAGTTTCAGTAATCAGACCGCGGTGACTAGAGGGGACACTGTCGGTCCGAAGGAGCAGACGTGAAGGCACCACAAGTAAATCGCTTGACTTTTGCCACCATTGCGGGAGGAGCGCTCATAGCGCTGGCCCTGGGATTTCCGGCCGGCGTGTACGCCGCACCGTCAGGCATCGGATCGGCGCAGGACACCGTCAACGAGTTGGAGAACAGCGGCTACAAGGTCGTGTTGAACAAGCTCGGCACCGGCCCGCTGGACCACTGCACGGTCGACTCGGTACGTCCCGGCGAGACGGTCACCCGTCCGGTGGCTGCCGGCGACGGTCTGGTGAACCAAGTCGTCTACCAAACCGTGTATCTAACGGCGAAATGCTGATGGCGTCTCTGCCACAAAGACATTCGAAGGGCATCGTCATGAAGAACTTCGCCTTTGGCCGGCCAATGCATCCTGTTCGCCGCCACCGGCCTCGTCGGCGTTGTCTTCCGGATCTGGCCGCTGTCCGGTCAAGGCGTTCCACACCCGCTGCAACGGCCTGTCACCGGAGTGGAGAGTCGACAACGGCTTCGGCCGATCGAACACTATTGGCCCTCGCACCTTTGGCCGATCCTGCTCGGTCACTGCCGGAGTCGACGCACCGGTGCCGGCATCGGCGGGCTCGGCGTCTTTCTCGACGACGGTCTCATCTTGCTGTGCACCGGCAGCCGGTTTACCGGCCGGTTCCGGTGCCTTGTTCTCCGACGCATCAAGCTCGAGCGCTTCAACCCCGGACCCATCAACCCCGTGCGCTGGAACCCCAGACGGATTAACCTCCGCTTCTGACCCGTCGCCGGGCGGCGTTGATGCGGGAACGCTCGCGGCGCGCGCGGCATCCAGCGTCGCGGTCTGCACGGGCTCTCCGGTTTGCTTGTCATAGGTCGGCCCTCCGACCCCGAAGGGACGGAACACGTCTGGGGTACCAAGTGGCCGCCCCAGCCCGGCCTCCTGCAAGCCGTCATCGATGCCGACCGGGATCGACCCAACGAGGTTGACGACGAAGGTGATCGGGTTGACGGAGGGCAGGAGCTGGAACCCTACGTGCTCGCCTGGACTCCGATCTCGCACATACGTTGCCTCGATCCAGACCCGCAGCGGCGCGTCCAGGACCGCCAGAATCGGTCCGGGAACGCCGAGCTGCTCCGGCAGCATGAGCAGCGGTAGACGCTGGGCCGGGAAAAGGTAGTACTGGGTGTCACCGTAAGTGCCCTGATCGATTACGGTCGGATCGTCGAGAGACCTGCTCGCAACGGCTCCGTGCAGGTATGCGAAAGCGGCTGCCGAGTTCACCCAGGACAACAGACTCCACGGCACGGCGGGGGCGTCGCCGCCGAGCAAGTCGTATTGCTGTGCGGCGTCAGTAGTTTCGTAGCACGGCCCGGTGGACTGGCAAGAGTTCGTCGGCGTCGGGCCGTAGAAGGTGATGCCCACTCCCGGGATGGTCAAGCCCTCGAACCCGCGCGCCAAGATGCCGCCGTTGGGACGCATGGCGTTCGCTGCGAGGAAAATTTCGGCGTTTTGCGGCCCGCCCGGAGGGGTGCCGTTGATCAGGTCCCGTTTGACCAGTGAAACGATGACGGCGGTCTCCGAATAGCCATAGACGATGAATTCGTCGCCCGCGGCCGGCGCGGCCGAGCCGACCTCCGGGTTGAAGGAGCAGCCAAGCTGTCCCCGGAGGCAACTGTGCAGATTGGTGCGACCGGCTTGAACGGAATCATCGAACGTCGTCGAGCCGGACACGGGAAAGAACTGCGCAGGGTAGATCACGGCAACCCTGTTTATGGTCGGGTCGGTGTTGGGATCGGGATCGATGTAGTTGTCGACCGCATCATCCATGTACCCGATGACGAAAACAGGCGAATCCGGCGGCGTGGACAGCGGATGATCCCCCCCGCCCATGATCAGCGCGGTGGTCGCGAGGAGCTGGACGGCGGCCGTCGTCATGGTCCACGACACCGCCAACACGACGGCGCCGAGGATAGCGAGAACGGCTACCGCCGGCGAACGACCCGCAACACGCATGATTAAGGCCCCTCCCTCACACGGCACGCGGTGCATCTTGGATCCGGCCGACCATTGCGAGTTATGTCGTGCCCACACCGAATCACCAGCACAGCCTGGATTTTGCACCCTCCGTGGCGAATC
Source organism: Actinomycetota bacterium (assembly GCA_046725575.1). GTDB lineage: Bacteria > Actinomycetota > Actinomycetes > Mycobacteriales > Mycobacteriaceae > Mycobacterium. The sequence continues at coordinate 3,859 of JBKOYU010000309.1, forward strand.
AACGGCGGATTCTGAGCGGAGCAACTATCGATATTTGACTAATCAACTAAATTCGTTGCGGAGTCAAATAGCTCGACATCAAGATCAATGCAGCGAATTCAAATCGGCTCGGCCGACGTTGTTGCGCATTCAACAAAACCCCTTGTCAGGCAACAACGTCTGGCGGACTCGCGCCGGTCGCACCCGGCGCTGTCCACTCGCCGTGTCGTCGCCACCGACCGTCACTCGGTCCGCGAATCACCACCCTGCGCGGCGATTTGGCCTGCGGCGGATGTTTGCCGAACGTAGGCTACGGCGCAGATTCCAAACGACGGGAGACCCAATGAGAGCGTCAATGAGGGCCGGCGTCATCGCCATCGCGGCCGTCACACTCTGCCTCGGCCTGGCCGGATGTTCGGACACCAAGACCGAGCCGACCGCCACCTCGAAGCAGGCGACCAGCGAGACGAAGACAACCAGCAAAGCCGCCCCCACGACGTCTGCACAGGCCTCGGGACCGAACAAAACGATCGTCGACTACATCCGCGAGAACGGCATCGTCGAGACCCCCGTCCACCGCGGCGATCCCGGTTCGCCCACCATCGACCTGCCCTTCCCGCCCGGCTGGGAGGACGCGGGCTCGCGCGCGCCGGAGTGGGCCTATGTCGCAATGCTTTTCAACGATCCGGCGATGGCCAATGATCCGCCGACCATCATCGCGCTGGTGTCCAAGCTGACCGGTAACGTCGAACCGGCCAAGGTGCTGGAATTCGCGCCGGGTGAGATCAAGAACCTGCCGGGCTACGAGGGTGCCGAAGCGGGCAGCCCGAGCACGCTAAGCGGCTTCGATGCGACCCAGATCGGTGGCACCTACACCAAAGGCGGCGTCAAGCGGGCCATCGCGCAGAAGACCGTCGTGATCCCGGGCCAGGACGGGCTGTATGTGCTGCAGCTCAATGCCGATGGCACCGAGGATCAAATGGGCCCGTTGATGGATGCCACCGCGGCGATCGACGAGCAGACCAAGATCCAGCCGTAGTCAGGCCCGCGACACAGCGGAGGCCGCCGCCACCTGCTCCGCCGTCGGCCGCACGCCTGTGTAGCGCTCGAACTGTTCGGCGGCCTGCAGTGCGATCACCTCGGCGCCGGTGATCACCTTGGCCCCGGCTGCACGCGCGGCCTTGATCAGCGGCGTCTCGGACGGCAGGGCGACGACGTCGATAACGGTGTACGCCTTGGCGATCGTGGCTTCGTCGAACGCGGTCTCGCTCTCCTCGGGGCCGCCGGCCATCCCGATCGGCGTGACGTTGACGATCACCGGCGCCGTGCGGGAACCGACCTCGGGGGCATAGTCATAGCCGAGCCGGTCGGCCAGCGCCCGCCCGCTCGCAGGATTGCGGGCGACAACGATGCCGCTGTGAAAGCCGTTGTCCCGGAACGCAGCACCGACGGCGTTGGCCATGCCTCCGCTCCCGCGGAGGAGCACCGCGTCGTCCGGATCAAGGCCGTGCTCGTCGATGAGCCGTTGCACCGCAATGTAGTCGGTGTTCGACGCGGTCAGGCGGCCGTCGTCGTTGACGATGGTGTTGACCGAGTGGATGGCCCTGGCGGACAGCTCCACCTCGTCGACAAGGGGAATGACATCCTGCTTGAACGGCATCGAGACCGAGCATCCGCGGATGCCGAGCGCGCGCACGCCACCGATTGCGGCGGCGATGTCGGTGGTCGTGAATGCCTTGTAGATGAAGTCAAGCCCCAGCTCGTCGTACAGGTAGTTGTGGAAGCGTGTGCCGATGTTGCTGGGACGCCCCGCCAGCGAGATGCACAGCCGGGTGTCCTTCGATAGTGGCAGCCGCATCAGCCGACGGCCCGAATCACCTGGCGGGTCACCGCGCGGATCTGCTGGACGAGCTCGGCCGAGCAGGGCAGCTCGCTCGGCTTCGGCACGTCGACGACGGTGGTCACCACGCCGAGGTCGTCACGGTGCCAGACCGCACCGAAGTGATCGAGGATTGCGCGCATCGGGTAATTCTCGGTCAGCACCCGCGCGGTGAAGTGTTGAACGCCGTCGTAACCTGCGGCTACTGCCAGGGCACCCATCAGAAATGTGCCGATGCCGCGACCTTGGTATGCGTCGCCGACGATGAACGCGACCTCGGCCACGGTCGGGTCGTTCTCGTCGCGGACGAAGCGCGCGTCGGCCACCACCGGTCCGTCTAGCCCGTCGGTCATCACGAAGACGAAGTGGTCGACGTAGTCGACCTCGAACAGGTAACGCATCAACGATCTGGTGGGAGTCCGGGTGGACTGGAAGCGGCGGTACCAGGTGTCGCTGGAGAACTCGACCGGCCCGTGTATGGTGCGTTCGTTGTCGCCGGGCAACACCGGCCGCAAGTACAGCTCGGTGCCGTCGCGCATGCGAACTGGGATCGGGGTGATAAGCGCGGCGAGCCGCTGACGCGCCGTGCGCACCAGCTTGTCCATCATGCCCGGCACTTCGAGCATGGTAGAGAACGCCTCTCGTCCGCCGACCCAGCCGGTCAGTCGTTCGGTGGCGACGACGGTCGCGGTGCGGGGCGCGTCGCGCAGCAGGGCGATTTCGCCGACGATCAGTCCCGGCGTCAGCCCGACGACCGTGGGATGGCCGTCGACTCCGGTGTGCGTCACCTCGGCGCGTCCGGATCCGATGATCAAGAAGGAGACTGCGAGTTCGCCCTGCTGCATGAGCACCTGGCCAGGTGCCGCGGTAAGCGGGCGAAGCTGCGCCGCCAGCGGTGTCAGAGCCTCGGCGGAACAGCCGGCGAAAACCTCCAATGCCGCGAGTTCGTCGGCAGTGACAACAGTCAGGCCGGCCACGTCACGAGGCTACGGGGTGGTCGTCACGACGGGCAAGAAACTGCGAACCGGGAGCATTTCGGCCACAGCTCGGTCCCGCAGGCCAGCGCCCACGCGACACGCCGGAGCGCCGGACCGGGAGGTGACGTGGGATCACGGGTGGCGAGCAGTTGCCACGGGTTGGCCGAGGCTGAGCCATCGGTTTCCGTTTGTGGAGCTAAGGGGATTCGAACCCCTGACCTACTCGATGCGAACGAGTCGCGCTACCAACTGCGCCATAGCCCCTGGTACCGGTAGCAGGCTACCAGCCGGTGCACGGCGGCCGAAATCGACCGACGGGCCTTGCTTTTACTGGCCCGCCGCCCGTGGCAGGTCATTGCCGCGGGCGAACGGGGCATACCCCAGGTGCTCGAAGATCGGATCCTCGTCGTCGATCTCCAGCACGACCGAACCCGGCCGCCGCAGCCGTGACGGCACCACGTCGAACTCGCGATCGTCGGTGTTCTCCACACCCAACCTCGACCGCGCGATCCGTTGGGCACGGCGCCGCCGCAGCCGCTCCTCAATGCGTGTCTGACGACGCAGGTACGCCAGGTAGAGGACTGTCACCGCGCCCACCGATCCACACACCCACCAGGCGACTGGGGCCACCGTGAACGCCGCGGCAGCAGCGGCGAGGGTGACCAATGTCAGCACGGTCAGCATCCGCTTGCGGAACTTGTACTTGCGCGCGGTCACCGCCGCGGCGGTCTTCGATTCATACCGGCGCCTGCGCGCGGCGCTCATCGACTCGGCCAACTGCAGATCGGTATCCGACGGCGCCTCGAGGCCCGATGAATCGGCGACGTATTCGTACTCGTCATCGCTGCCGTCGGGCTCGTACTCGCCCTCCGGCTCGTCCGCTTCTGGAGCCTCGCCGAAATCCAATGGCAACTTGTCGGTTTGAGTCTCGGGCTGCTCGGTTTCCTCTGGCTCCTCGACGGCTTCGTTCGCCGACTCGCCCACCGGTAACGCGCCCGAGTCCTCGTCAACGACGTCGACGTCGAGGTAATCGGGCTCGCTGTCGATCTCGGTCTCGACCGCCGACGCGCGGACCACCGAGCGTTCCGTCGACTCGTCGCGGAGTTCCTCGTCGAGGTCATCGTCGAGATCGTTGTCCTCCGGTTGCCAGTCCGGATCGTCCCCCTGCCCTTCGGGCGGGTGGTACCCCCAGCGATGCCCCGCCGCGGGGCCTCCGCGCCGCAGCAGCCGCGCGCCGCGACCCGTGTTGAGCACCCGCGTCGCCAGAGCCACGTCACTGGTGCGGCGAACGGCGTCGCGCTTGCTGATCAACATCGGGACTAGCACGAAGAGCCAGAGCACGACGAGGGATATCCACAGGAGGGATTGGGGGATGCTTGGCATGGCGCCTGCTCCTTTCCCCTTCAGGCTAGGTCCGTGACCAGCGCATCCATGAGCGGCGCGCCGAAGTCAATTACACACCTGTAATTCACAGGTGACAAGCACCATTAGTCACAAATGTCACATCAGTAACAGCGTCGCGGCCTCGATTTTGCGCTCAGGGTCGTTGCCCCTGGCAAAATCACAGCCCAGATGCAATCTCGAGATCACGTCCAGCTCGCGTGGCCCTCACGCACCAGTGCCGCCGCCGCCGAACCGTTGAGCTCCTCGACGGTGATGGCCACCAGCAGGTGGTCGCGCCACGCGCCATCCACCTCGAGGTAGCGGCGCAGCAGCCCTTCTTCGCGGAAGCCGACCTTTGCCAGCACGGCCCGGCTTGCCGCGTTCTCTGGGCGCACCGTCGCCTCGACGCGGTGGAGCATGACCGGTCCGAAACAGTGGTCAAGTCCCAGCGCCAGCGCAGCCGTCGCCACCCCACCACCGGTCGCCGAGCTGGCCACCCAGTAGCCGATCCACGCCGACCGCAGCGCGCCGTGTGTCACGTTGCCGATGGTCAGCTGACCGGTGAACTCCCCGTCCACCTCGATGACGTAAGGCAGCATCCGGCCCTTGCGGGCCTCCGAGCGCAATCCCGAACAAACCGACGGCCACGACGAAACCGCATGTCGTACTTCCCAATTCACATCGGTGACGGGTTCCCATGGCTCCAGGTGCGCACGATCGGCGAGCCTGATCCGGCTCCAGTGCGACGCGTCGCGCAGCCGCACCGGGCGCAGTCGCACCAGACCGGCGGGGACTCTCAGCGGGCCGACGGACATCGGCCATCCCGGATGCAAGGAACTCGAACGCCACAGGTTCATGACGGCACGCCGGTTTCGTTCAGCCGCGCTGAGCCAGGAACGCGACGTCGACGATCTCGCCGGTGCGGATCTGCTCGGCCTCGCTAGGAACCACTACCAAACAGTTTGCTTCAGCAAGCGTCGCCAGCAGATGCGACGCTCCCGGCGCGCCGCCGAGGGCCTGCACCAGATACTCGCCGGTGTCCTGATCGCGCATCAGCTGACCGCGCAGGTAACCCTTGCGTCCCGCCACCGACTCAATCGGGGACAGCGTGCGGGCTTGTACGACCCTGCGCATCGGCTGGCGTTTGCCCAGCGACAGCCGAATCAACGGCCGCACCATGACCTCGAAGACCACCAGCGCGCTCACCGGGTTGGCCGGCAGCAGGAACACCGGCACACCGTCCGGGCCCAGTTGGCCGAAGCCCTGCACCGAGCCGGGGTGCATCGCGATGCGGGTGACCTCCATTTCACCGAGTTGAGCCAGCACCGACCGCACACCTTCGGCCGCGGCGCCACCGACGGCGCCGGCGATCACCACGACCTCTGCCCGATTGACTTGGCCCTCAACGATTTCCCGCAGCTCCTTGGGCTCGGTGTCGACGATGCCGACGCGGTTCACCTCGGCGCCTGCGTCGCGGCCGGCTGCGGCCAGGGCGTAGGAGTTCACGTCGTAGACCTGCCCGTTGCCCGGCGTTCGGGAAATGTCCACGAGCTCACCGCCGACGCACATCACCGACAGCCGAGGCCGCGGGTGCACCAGCACGCGTTCACGACCGACGGCCGCCAGCAGACCCACCTGGGCCGGACCGATGATCGTGCCTGCCCGCACCGCCACGTCGCCGGGTTGGACGTCGTCGCCGGTGCGACGGACGTAAGCGCCGGAACGCACGCCACGCAACACGGTCACCCGCGACTCGCCGCCGTCGGTCCACCGCAATGGCAGCACCGCGTCGGCGAGCGTCGGCATCGGCGCGCCGGTCTGCACGCGCGCGGCCTGGCGCGGCTGCAGCCGGCTCGGCGTGCGGGCACCGGCCTCGATCGAGCCCATCACCGGGAGGCTGACTTCTTGGTTTCCGTCGTCCTCGGAATCCGAGCCGCCGTCGGCGCCACTCACGCCCAGCACATCCACACTGCGCACCGCGTAGCCATCGATGGCGGCCTGATCGAATCCCGGCAGCGGACGCTCGGTCACGACCTCCTCGGCGCACATCAATCCTTGCGCTTCGGCGATCGCCACCCGGACCGGTCGGGGCGCCACTGCGGCCGCCGCTACGCGTGCCTGCTGTTCCTCGACCGAACGCACCGCACCCCTATCTTGGCGTCAGGAGCCGTTCGTGGCGTGTCAGCAGTCGATCAGCCCCAATCGCTCCACTAACCACCGCCGCAATTCGGGCCCGTAGTCGTCGCGCTTCAACGCAAAGTCAACCGCAGCCTTGAGATAGCCGCCAGGATTTCCAAGGTCGTGTCGAGAACCGCGGTGCACGACCACATGCACCGGATGCCCCTCGTTGATCAACAGCGCGACCGCGTCGGTCAGCTGGATCTCGCCACCCGCTCCGCGCGGAACGCGGCGCAGCGCATCGAAGATGGCGCGGTCGAGCACGTAGCGTCCGGCCGCGGCAAACAGCGACGGCGCGTCTTCAGCCTTGGGCTTCTCCACCATCCCCTTGACGCGCAACACGTTCGGATTGTTGGTGTCCGGAACGGGCTCAACGTCGAAAACGCCGTACGCACTTATCTCGTCGGGCTCCACCTGAATGGCGCACAGCACCGTCCCACCCCGCTTTGCGCGCACCTTCGACATCGTCTCGAGCACACCCGTCGGCAGCACCAGGTCGTCGGGCAACAGGACTGCGATCGCGTCTTCGTCGTCGGACAGGCTCTTCTCGACGCATCCCACGGCGTGCCCCAGACCGAGCGGCTCGGCCTGGACCACCGACTCGACCTTGATCAGCGCCGGCGCGCGACGCACCTTCTCCAGCATCGACGTCTTGCCGCGGGCCTCCAGCGTTCCCTCGAGAACCAGGTCTTCAACGAAGTGCGCGACGACACCGTCCTTGCCTTCGGAGGTGACGATGATCAGCCGGTCGGCACCCGCCTCGGCCGCCTCGGCGGCCACCAGTTCGATGCCAGGGGTGTCGACGACGGGAAGCAACTCCTTCGGCACGGTCTTGGTCGCGGGCAGAAACCGCGTACCCAGACCCGCAGCAGGGACGACCGCAGTGTGCGGAATCGGTACCTCAGGCCGTGTCATCGTTCACACCCTAACCTCCATAGCTCGGTTAAGCCCCGAAGCCATCAGTTCGGTTCGTTTTGCGGCGCCTGCGAAGAGGCTGTCATCGTGGACGCGTGGCGCGTGCGACTAAGACCGAGCTGCGAGCTGAGATCCTGCTGGCCCGCCGCACGCTGGCGCCGCAGCTGCACGACGCCGAGGCACACGCACTGTGCGCGCACCTGGAGAAGCTCATCGGCGACGGCGAAACGGTCTGCGCCTACGTACCCATCGGCTCCGAACCCGGCTCGGCCGAACTGATCGATTCGTTGCTGCGGCGTGGGGTGCGGGTGCTGCTGCCGGTGGCGCGCCACGACGGCGCGGGCTTCCCCGTGCCGCTGCTGTGGGGCGAATACCGCCCCGGCGGTCTGGTGCAGGCGCGGTTCGGACTGCGCGAGCCCGCCGAGCCCTGGCTGCCCGCCGACGCCATCGCTACCGCCACGGTGGTGCTGGTGCCGGCACTTGCGGTCGACCGGGGCGGGGTGCGGCTGGGGCGCGGCGCGGGGTTCTACGACCGCTCGCTGCCGCTGGCCGCTCCGACCGCGCGGCTGGTGGCCGTGGTCCGCGACGACGAGCTGGTCGACCAGCTGCCCGCCGAACCGCACGACGTGCGGATGACGCATGCGCTGACACCGACCGGCGGTTTGGTTGCGCTGAATCGGGAATGACGGCGGGCGGCCGGGTGGGAATGACAGCGGGCGGCCGGGTGGGAATGACAGCGGGCGGCCGGGTGGGAATGATCGAGCCCACATAGCGGTTCTAGCACTTCAACCGGTAGAGTGCTAAGAAGTTTGACCATCTCGGAGGTTTTCGTGCCTACCTATTCCTACGCGTGCACCGAATGCGGCGATCGGTTCGACGCGGTGCAGGCCTTCAGCGATAGCGCGCTGACCACCTGCGCCAAGTGCAACGGTCGGCTGCGCAAGCTGTTCGGCAATGTGGGAGTGGTGTTCAAGGGCAGCGGCTTCTACCGCACCGACAGCCGCGAATCGGCCAAGGCCTCGACGAACGGCTCCGCCAGCAGTTCGGAGTCCACCAGCTCCTCGTCGTCGGAGAAGTCCAGCTCCACCTCATCCAACGGGTCGAGCACCAGCTCCACCACCTCGGCGCCCGCCGCGGCCGCCTCGAGCTGACCCGCGGGTTATCCACAGGCGCGGCGCAGCCCCGCGCCGTCACAGTCGTCTGCCGCTTAGCGTGGCGGCATGGGGGACTCTCTCAATCCGTCTGTTGTGAGCCGGCTCATGGCTGCGCTGCGGCCGGACTGGTCGCGCACGGTTACCGCCCGCCGGATCGCCGCGGGCGCGCTCGTCATTCTGGCCGCCGTCGTCGCGCTGCGCTCCGACCCCCACGGTGACCGCATCGAGATTGTCGTCGCGACCCGTGACCTGGCCTCAGGTGTCGAACTGACCGCGGATGATGTGCGGCTCGAAAGCCGTACGGCGGCAACGGTTCCCGATGGTTCTCAGTCGAACGTCGACGCTGTCATCGGTGCGACGCTGGCCGGCCCCGCCCGTCGCGGGGAGGTGCTGACCGACGTGCGTGTGCTGGGCCCGCGGCTGGCCGAATCGGTGGCAGGCCCGGACGCTCGAATCGTGCCACTGCCCCTGGCCGACAGTGCATTACTGGATCTGGTCCGCCCCGGTGACGTGGTGGATGTGCTTGCCGCAGCGACTTCCGACACTGGCGTGGATGCCCGGCCACAGCTGGTCGCGACCGATGCCGTGGTGGTCCTGGTGTCCGAGAAGCCGAAGGGCGCAGCCAGCGGAAGCGACCGCGTTGTGCTGGTGGCCCTTCCGGCTCACGCCGCAAACGACGTGGCGGCGGCGGCGCTGACGCAGACCGTGACGCTGACGTTCCACTGACGCGGTCAGTGGGGTTGCGCAGGCACCGGAGTGGTGGTCGGTGCGGCGGGCCCGCCGTGCTGGATCGCGTCCATCACCATGTCGGCCAGATCGTCGGACGTCGACGTCGGTCCGGGCGCGGGCGGCTGGGTCGGTTCAGCGCTGGCCGTGCCGATCGCGAACGCCGAGAGCCCAATTACTGCAACCGCTATCGCCGAGAACAGCCACCGCATCGTCACTCCAGTCATTTTCCCTTGGTGCACAGCTTGATTCCCCGGCGAAGCTAGCACCGGACCGCATCCGCCGCATTCTCAACACGACTAACGTCAACGTTTGTCAGGTAGCACGCGAATGCAGGAGGGATTCGAGCGCATGTTGAGGGGCTTCAAGGAGTTCCTGGCCAGGGGCAACATCGTCGACCTATCCGTCGCGGTGGTCATCGGTACCGCGTTCACGGCGCGGGTCACCAAGTTCACTGACAGCATCATCCAGCCGTTGATCAACCGCGTCGGTGCCGGCAGCGAATCCGACTACGGCATCCTACGGATCAACATCGGCGGCGGCCAGACCATTGATCTGAACACCCTGCTGTCGGCGGCCATCAACTTCATCCTCGTCGCCGCGGTGGTCTACTTCCTCGTCGTCGTCCCGTACAACAG
>JBKOYU010000533.1:0-2568 GCA_046725575.1 Actinomycetota bacterium
GTGTTCACAGTGTGCTGCGTGCTGTCGTTCATCGTCGGGTTCGCGATGCTTGGCGCGTTGACGTTTCTGCCCACCTTCATGCAGTTCGTCGACGGGGTGTCGGCGACGGTGTCGGGGCTGCGGACGCTGCCGATGGTCGCAGGCCTGCTGCTGACCTCGATGGGCAGCGGCGTGATCGTGAGCCGCACCGGCCGCTACAAGATCTTCCCCGTCGTCGGGACCGCGGTGATGCTCGTCGGGTTCGTGCTGCTGTCGACGATGGACGCCGCCACACCGATGCTGTTGCAGTCGCTGTATCTGTTCATCCTCGGCACCGGCATCGGCATGTGCATGCAGGTGCTCATCCTGATCGTGCAGAACACCTCGAGCTTCGCCGATCTCGGGGTCGCGACCTCCGGTGTCACGTTCTTCCGGACCATCGGAAGTTCCTTCGGCGCAGCGATTTTCGGATCGCTGTTCACCAACTTCCTCCAGGACCGCATCGGGCCCGCGCTGGCCGCCGGCGGGGCGCCACCAGCGGCGGCCCAGTCGCCGCAAGTGTTGCACCAGTTACCCCACGACGCCGCCGCGCCGATCGTCAACGCGTATGCGGATTCCCTTGGCATGGTGTTCCTGTATGCGGCCCCCGTGGCCTTCGTCGGTTTCATCGTCGCCCTGATGCTCAAAGAGGTTCCGCTGCGCGAGATGGACACCGTGAACGCCGTCGATCTGGGCGAGGGCTTCGGCATGCCGAGCACCGATTCGCCGGACAAGGTGCTGGAGATGGCGATCGGCCGGATGATGCGGCATTCACCGGAGATCCGGCTGCGCAACGTCTGCGAAAGGCCCGGCTGTGACCTCGACGTTGCGCGGCTGTGGGCGCTGATTCAGATCTACCGGAACAATCAGGTTTTCGGGTCGGCGCGGTTGACCGAGATCGCCGACCGCCTACGCGTGCCGTGCGAGGTACTCGAGCCGACGTTCGATCGTCTGGTCGACACCGGCTACGCATTGCGCACCGGCGATCTGCTGTGGCTGACCCAGACGGGCGCCAAGCAGGTCGACGCGGTGTCGTCGGCGTTGATCAACCGGATCATGGAGAAACTGGCCTCCTCGCCGACGTTCGAGGGGCGCCCAGACCGCGTCCAGGTGGAGGCGGCGCTGGACCGCATCGCACATCGCGTATTGGTGCAGCGGGATTGGGACGAAGAGCGAAGCGAACTAGCGACCGCCAGCTGAGGTATCAGGCCTTTTATGGTGATTTCTAGAACGCGTTCCACTTTTGCCCGCCCGCGCGTACGATGCGGCCATGAGCCGAATTGGACCCTTCGCTGACGACGACGCGGCTGCCTGGGTGGTGAAGTCCCCGGACATCGGGGTCGCCATGGCCGGTTTCACCAACGCGGTCTACACCAAGAACCGACTGCCGATGCGGGTCCGCGAGCTGGCGCGGATGGTCATCGCGCTCGACAACGAATGCGTGGTGTGCCAGAACACCCGCGACTCGGAGGGCATCGCGGCAGGCGTCGACGAGGACCTCTACGACCACGCCGCGGAATGGCGGACCTGGCCCGCCTACAGCGCCCAGGAGCGCATCGCCGCGGAGTTCGCCGAGCGCTTCGCCAGTGATCACACCGGCCTCCGCGACGACGAGGACTTCTGGGCCCGCTGCAGTGAGCAGTTCAGCGACGAACTGCTGACGGACCTCGCGCTGTCGTGCGCGATGTGGTTGGGCATGGGCCGGATGCTGCGCACGCTGGACATCGGCCAAAGCTGCAAGATCACGCTGTGATTCGCGGCTAACCGCTGCAGAATGGCTGTCATGGCAGCCAAACCGCTGGCCGCAGCGGCCATCGCCCAACTGGAGGCCGACGGGGTCGCCACGCTGATCGGCACGGTCGTCAACCCCGCTGGGCTCACGCATGCCAAGACGGTTCCGCTCCGCCGGATGGGCGCGTTCGCCGATCCCGGACTCGGTGCGAGCCCGGTCTGGCACGTCTTCACCATCGACCAGACGGGCATCGTCTTCGGCGAGGCCCTCGGCGTGGTGGGGGACCAGCGGATCCGCATCGACCTCAGCGCACTTCGAATACTGGGCGACGGATTGGCCTGGGCCCCTGGCGCTTTCTTCAATCAAGACGGTTCGCTCGACCCATATTGCAGCCGCGGAGTGCTGCGCCGGGTCGAGGAACGATTATCCGATGCCGGCATCGACACGGTGGTCGGCCACGAGATGGAGTTCCTGCTCGTCGGACCCGACGGCAGTCGGCTGCCATCCCACCTGTGGGCACAGTACGGCCTGGCCGGGGTGCTGGAATTCGAAGGGTTCGTGCGCGATGTCACGGACGCGGCCACCGGTTCCGGTGTCGCGATCGAACAGTTCCACCCCGAGTACGGGCTGAACCAGTTCGAGATCTCGCTGGCACCGGCGTCGCCGGTCGCGGCCGCCGACCAATTGGTATTGATGCGCATCATCATCGGCAGGGTCGCCCGGCAATACGGTCTGCGGGTGAGCCTCTCGCCGGTGCCGTTCGCGGGCAGCGTTGGATCAGGCTCGCATCAACATTTTTCGATGACAAGAGGCGAGGC
>JBKOYU010000872.1:0-2883 GCA_046725575.1 Actinomycetota bacterium
AACCCGGTGCTCCCGCTCGTATCTCGCGACTTGACCAGACCGTGACGGGCCGGACCTTCCCGTCGTGACACAGATGCCTCGGCCACAGGCTGACCTGTGGCCGAGGCTCTTCTTCAACGAATTCACTTGGCGCAGAGCCGATTCAGTTACGCTTTAGCGGCTGCTTCGAGAATCCAGTCCTCGAAACGGGTCTCGAAGAGAGTCGCGCCGTCACCGGGAACAAGGGTGCGCGCTTCGATGTCGATGCCCCAGTACTGTGCTTTGGGATCGGCGACGACCTGGCGGGTGTCTCCACGGGCGGTCAGGGCGGTCCTGATGAGGTCGGGAAGTAGAAACGCCTCCGGGCCACCGATTTCGGTGATGCCGTTCACTGGGTCGCCGACCGCCGCGATAGCGACGCCTTCCGCGACGTCGGCAGCGGCCATGGGCTGAAAATAGGCGGGTGGCATGCGCACCGTGTCGCCGACGGTCGAGGAGTCGGCCAGGGTTCTCATGAACTCGAAGAACTGCGTCGCGTGGACGATGGAATAGGGAATGGGACCGTCGCTGATGAGCTTTTCCTGCAGGAGCTTCGCCTGAAAGTACCCGCTATGTGGGGCCAACCGATCGGTGCCCACCACTGACAGCGCCACGTGGTGGCCAACCCCGGCGTCCTTCTCGGCCGTGAGCAGGTTTGTGGTCGCCGTGCGGAAGAAGTCCATCGCCGCGTTGTCGAGCGTCGGCGAGTTCGACACGTCGACGACCACATCGGTGCCGGCGAGAACCTCGGACAGTCCCTCGCCTGTGAGTGTGTTCACGCCGGTCGACGGCGCCGCGGCGACCGCGTCATGATCGTGTTCGGTCAAGGCGTGCACCAACTTTGAGCCCACCAGGCCCGTTCCCCCGATTACGACGATTCTCATGATGAGCCTTCCGTAGTCTGTGACAGCTTCCTGACGGCCAGAACGGATGGACTATCGCGAACTCATCCCGACGCCAAAACTTTTTCTACGAGCGCGCCGCTGGTGGCCTACGCGGCCAAGAGGCGTCGGGCTGGGTTACTTGATCCCGACCACCATTGAGTCAGGACCCACCAAGTGCTCGACATGGCTCTTGCTGAAGCCCGCGTCGGCCATCCAGCCTCGACAGTCGGCACCCGTGAAGTCGAAGCCAAGCCCTTCGATCAGCATGTTGAGACTCATCAGGAGGCCGAACGCGTTGTGGCGCCGGTCGTCATCGATGATCGCTTCGTAGACGATCAACGCGCCGCCCGTGGGCAAGGCGTCGTAGGCCTTCTGTAGGAGTAGGCGCTTCTGGTCCAGATCAGCCGGATCTGCGAGGGCTGGTTACGCAAATTGGCCGGGCTGATAGTCGCCGGCGGGCTGCTGGGTGATGACGTTCCCGCGGTTGAAGGCGTTGATCACGGCGATGAGCGACACCAAGGCGGCGAGCTGATCCTCGTCATAGTGCTTGGCGGCGTTCACCCAGGCATCGTCGGTGACACCACCGGCTGCGTCGGCGATGCGGGTGCCCTGCTCTGTCAGCTCCAGGGCAGCGCGCTCGGCGTCGGTGAACACTTTGGCCTCCCGCCACGCCGCGATCAGGTTGAGGCGTGTCGAGGTCTCCCCGGCGTGCGCAGCGTCTTTGGTGTGCATGTCGAGGCACCCACTGCAGCCGTTGATCTGGCTGGCGCGGATCTTCACCAGTTCCTGCGTCGCGGCCGGCAGCGTCGAGTCAGAGACCGCCTTTGGCGATGCAGATGGTCCTTACCGCCGAGCCGATCGACGCCCATCGAGCGCTGCAATGCAACATGGTGACGAAAGTTGTTGCACACGAACAGCTTATGGACGAAGCCGAGATCCTGGCCCGCCAAATTCTGCGCAACTCCCAACGGGCGGTGCGGTCGGCGAAGGAGACCATCCTCGAGGTCGTCGGCAAGCCGCTGGACGATCAGCTGCGGATCGAGGGCTGGAATTCGTACACGTGCGTCGGCAAGGACGAGGCTCGCGAGTTGTTGGGTCGCTTCTTCGACAGATCGGATGTTGGTCGAGCGGGGACGGAGTCGACCGACGGTTAGTTCTTCATGCCTGCCGTCACGGAAGGTGGGCATCGAGTCGGTTCCTAACCCGAACCAAGTCTCGGATGGATAGTCTCGCCAACGTCACCTCTGCCGCGACGAGGTCTTGCGCGCCTAGCCCGACGAATTTGGCGATGGTGATGTCGTTGTCCGATGTGCGTCCTGCAGTCTGGCCGGAGATCACTTCGCCTAACTCGCCCGACAACTCCTCGATGGAATACCGGCCAGCGCGAATTGCTCGGTGAACATCACCGTTGGCCGCGGCGGTCTCACGCGCATCCACGAAGACTCGTGCCCGTTGAAGTGCCGTCGCGTCGAGTTCGCATTTGGTTGGGTCGTCGGCGCCGACGGCGGTGATGTGCAAGCCCTCGCGCAGCCACGCCCCTTGTACCAGTGGTTCGCGCGCCAGCGTTGCGGTGATCAGGACGTCAGTGCTGCGAACGGTGCGTTCGATATCGGACGAACATCGGATGTCGACGTCTGGCAACTTGCCGCTCAGCCGGGTCTTGAGCTGCTCAGCCTTCTGCAGGTTGCGCGCCCAGATCAACAGGGTCGTGAATGGGCGCTCGCGATAGAGCGCCAAGGGCTGCCAGTACGCTTGCACGCCCGCACCGAGCACGGCGGCGGTCTTGACGTTGGACGGCGCGAGCATCCGTGCCGCGAGTGCTCCGGCCGCGGCGGTCCGGATGTCGGAGAGGTAGTGCTCCTCGTTCAACAGAGCGAGGGTTCGCCCCGTGCGGCTGTCGAACACGCCGACAAATCCGCCTTGTGGTTGCCCGCGTTCGACATTCGAGCTGAACCAGGGCGACACCTTGACGATGTAGACG
>JBKOYU010000179.1:0-4148 GCA_046725575.1 Actinomycetota bacterium
ACGCCGAGTTGGTCGAGGAATTCCACGACTTGTTGATCGTCGGTTCAGACAACAGCAAGCTCGAGGCGCACTACCGAATGTTGATGAACCAACTGGCGTACGCGCGTCTCGTCAACACCTCACTGAGTCAGCCCGGCCGCCCCCTGCAGTCCGACCGCGAGCACCATCGTGTGCTGGAGCTGATCGTCGCCAAGGACGGCGACAGCGCCGAGCGCGTGATGCGCGAGCACGTCCGCGCCAGCCGGCAAGCTCTCCTGGCCGGCCTCGGGTCCTCGCTCTGACTTGGCGCGGTAGTCATCCAGCCCGCCCGGAAATCGGTGGCTTGATGTCGGCGGGCGCCGATACGGTCGATGACATGCAACCGGCCATCGAAGCCATCGAGCTGGTCAAGAAGTTCGGCGCCAACACCGCCGTCGACCACGTGAGCTTCGCCGTCCCGCCGGGCACAGTGCTCGGGCTACTCGGTCCGAACGGCGCAGGCAAGACCACCACGGTGCGGATGATGACCACGCTGACCGAGCCCACCAGCGGCACCGCGCGCGTCGCCGGCTACGACGTGCGTCGTGAGCCAGACAAGGTGCGCCGCAACATGGGCCTCACCGGCCAGGTCGCCACCGTCGACGAACTGCTCACCGGCCGCGAGAACATCCGGATGATCGGCGGCCTCTACGGCATCCGGCGCAAGGAGCTGGCGCAGCTGGGAGACCAACTGCTGGAACAGTTTTCGATCGCCGAAGCCGCGGATCGGCCGGTCAAGTCGTACTCCGGCGGCATGCGCCGTCGGCTCGACCTCGCCGTCAGCCTGCTGGCGTCGCCGCCGGTGCTGTTCCTCGACGAGCCGACGACCGGGCTCGACCCGCGAAGCCGTACCGAGCTGTGGGACGTGTTGCGCGGCCTGGTCGAGAGCGGCACCACGCTGCTGCTCACCACGCAGTATCTCGAGGAGGCCGATCAGCTCGCCGACAACATCGTGGTGATGGACAGGGGCCGCATCATCGCAGAGGGCACTCCGCTGCAGCTCAAGCAACAGGCCGGCAACGCCAGTCTCGTCGTCTCCGTGTCGCGCGCCGACGATCTTGCCGCCGCCGAGGCGCTGATGCGCAAGACCGGCGCGCAGGTGTTCGTCGACACCGGCGCACGGCAGTTGACGGCCGCCGCCGAGGGGCTGGCGGACATGACCCAGGTCGCGGGCTGGCTGCGCGACAGCAACATCGACGTCGACGACATCGGGCTGTCGCGGCCGAGCCTCGACGACGTGTTCCTGCGGCTAACCGGGCATCGGACCGAACAGGAGGCCGAGACATGACCGCCACCGCGCTTCAGGCGCCGGCCAAGTATGGGCGCCCGCAGACCCATCCCACCAACATCGCACAGCAGTCTTGGATCATGGTGAAGCGCAACCTAATCCACACCAAGCGCATGCCCGAGATGCTGAGCGACGTAACCACACAGCCGATCATGTTCGTGCTGCTGTTCGCATTCGTACTCGGCGCCTCCATCACGAACGCCGGCGGCGCGTCCTATCGCGAGTTCCTGCTGCCCGGAATCCAGGCGCAGAACATCGTGTTCACGGCGTTCGTCGTCGCATCCGGGATCACGTCCGATATCGAGAAGGGCGTCATCGACCGGTTTCGCTCGTTGCCGATCTCGCGGTCGTCGGTGCTGATCGGACGCAGCATCTCCAGCTTGATCCACTCATCGATCGGAATCGTGGTCATGGCGCTGACTGGCTTGGCCATCGGCTGGCGGATACGCGGAAGCATCGCGGAGGCGGTGCTGGCGTTCGTGCTGGTGCTGATATTCGGGTTCGGCATCATCTGGTTCGGCATCCTGGTCGGCTCCGTGATGCGCTCCGTCGAGGCGGTCAATGGCACCATGTTCACGGTCCTGTTCCCAATCACGTTCCTGGCCAACACGTTTGCCCCAACGGAGCCGATGTCGCACTGGCTACGGGTGATCGCGGAGTGGAATCCGGTGTCGTCGCTGGCGCAGGCCATGCGCGAGCTGTGGGGCAACGGCGGGCCCGCGCCGGAGAGCGCCCAGCTGCCGCTGCACCACCCGGTGTTGGCGACCCTTCTGTGGTCGTTGGCGCTGACGGCCGTGTTCGCGCCGTTCGCCTTGCGTGCCTATGCCCGCCGGACCGGGGGCTAGGGGTCCAGAGTCGTCGAAGATCGCGTTGGACAGCCGGGCATCGCCCCAGCACACCGTCGATGCGCCCTCGTCCTCTGGTTGGTGGCGGACGAGCCAGGCGAACGACTCGGTCAGCACGTGGAGGACCCCGTCGGCGGCGGTAGCGGGCTGGGTAATGCCGAGACGTTCGCGCTGGGCGCCTTCCCCGAGCGAGGGTTGACGGCGGAAAACTCCTTTCTCGCCCGAACAGCATCACAGGGCAAGTCGTCTTCGCCGACGGCGGCTTGGCGTTACACAGTCCTATCGACGCGTACGGACAGATGCGACGTCGGAGGGCAGTAGCCCAGGCTCGGCCTTACGCGCCCTTGCCGGTTTCATGCACGGCGGGCGAGGCCTGACCCATCTGGTCGTACACCCGCCACCATGTCATCTCGTGGGTGGTCGCCGAGATCTCGCCCCGCGCGAGCCGTTCGTCGGCCTCCATCAGCGTGCCGGCAAGGTTCTCCAGCCTGTCACGGACAGCCGATGACACCGGATCGTGGTGACCGGCCATCACCATCGCGCCGATCGTCCTGACTTGCCTGCGCGGATCGCCTGCCCTCGTCGTCGCGATGAGGCCCAGTCCGAGGTATATCGCGGTCGAGGTGACAAGAGCATTCCACGGACCGGTCATGTCGCTGAGCCAGATTTCACAGAAGACCCACACCAGCGCACCCCACAGCGGCCACCCCCGCGCGACCCGAACCCAGCGCCGCTCGGAGTCGCTGATGCCTGGCGGGAAGACCACCAGGCGGTATCGGGTCACCCCGAAGCGGTCCGGGCGAACGTCGATCGACCCCCACGGACGGTCGCCGTCGAGCAGCCGCAACAAACTCCGGCGCAGCAGACCCGTTCGTCTGTCGTCCATGTCTCCGGTGTACCCGCATTTGCGTGCAAATCGCGCCGTCCGAACACTTTCTTTTCGCGTGAAGCGGGTCTCTTTGCGGCGGGATGATGCTGGGTAGTGTGTACTATACTTAGCATGACGATCGAGAAGATCCCTCGCCGGCTCGCCGACCATCCGACGGTCCGCAAGGTGCGTTCGCGCAAGACGGACAGGCCCGCCGTCATCGACGCCGACTGGTTGCGTCAGGTGTGCCTCGACGCGGGTGCCGACGATGTCGCCTTCACCGGCGTCGACAACCCCGACCTGGCCAGTGAACGCGAGCACGTCGACGCGGCGCTGCCTGGGACGCAGAGCTTCATCTCGCTGGTCGTCAAGATGAACCGCGACAACGTCCGGTCGACCGCCCGCAGCGTGGCCAATCAGGAGTTCCACCGCAGCGGCGAAATCATGAACGAAGCGGCGCACCGGATCACCCGCGCGCTGCAGGACGCGGGCTACCGCGCGATCAACCCGTCGATGTCGTTCCCGATGGAGATGGACAGGTTTCCCGGCCGCATCTGGGTGGTGGCGCACAAGCCGGTCGCGGTGGCCGCAGGCCTCGGCGTGATGGGCATCCACCGCAATGTGATCCATCCGAAGTTCGGCAACTTCATCCTGCTCGGCACGATCCTGGTGGCCGCACCGGTCAGCAGTTACGGTGAGCCGCTGGACTATTCACCGTGCCTGGAGTGCAAGCTGTGCGTCGCGGCCTGCCCCGTCGGGGCGATCAAGAAGGACGGCGACTTCGACTTCATCGCCTGCTCGGTGCATAACTACCGCGAGTTCATGCGCGGCTTCACCGACTGGGCGCAGACCATAGCCGACAGCGCCGATGCAGACGACTTCCGGTCGCGCGTGAGCGATTCCGAGAACGCGTCGATGTGGCAGAGCCTGTCGTTCAAGGCCAACTACAAGGCCGCGTACTGCCTCGCGGTGTGCCCCGCCGGTGAGGACGTCATCGAGCCCTATCTCGACGACCGCAAGGGCTTCATGGATCTGGTGCTCAAGCCGCTGCAGGAGAAGAAGGAGACCCTGTATGTGCTGCCGAACTCGGCAGCCAAGGCGCATGCCGAACGTCGCTACCCGCACAAGC
>JBKOYU010000414.1:0-3340 GCA_046725575.1 Actinomycetota bacterium
ATGTTCGGATACCGGTCCAGCGTCTCGCTGAGCCGGCGCCTCGGCAACGGGGCGAGCTGCTCGATGCGGACGATCGCGACGTCGTCGCGGTTGTCCTTGTTCTTCCTGGCGACCAGCTCGTAGTAGATCTTGCCGCTGGTCAGCAGGACGCGCTTCACCTTGCTGCGGTCGCCGGTGCCCTCCTCGTAGGTGGGCTCCTCGAGCACCGACCGGAACTTGCCCTCGGTGAAGTCCTTGAGGTCGCTAACCGCGGCCTTGTTGCGCAGCATGGACTTCGGCGTCGCCACGATCAGTGGCCGGTGAATGCCATCCAGGCCGTGCCGGCGCAGCAGATGGAAGTAGTTCGCCGGTGTCGACGGCACCGCGATCGTCATCGAGCCCTCCGCCCACAGCAGCAGGAACCGCTCGATGCGGGCCGACGTGTGGTCCGGCCCCTGGCCCTCGTGGCCGTGCGGCAGCAGCAGCACCACGTCGGACAACTGACCCCACTTGGCCTCGCCCGACGAAATGAACTCGTCGATGATCGACTGCGCCCCGTTGACGAAGTCGCCGAACTGGGCCTCCCACAACACAAGTGCGTCGGGGTTGCCGACCGAGTATCCATACTCGAAGCCCACCGCCGCGAACTCCGACAGCGCCGAGTCGTACACCATGAACCGGCCGCCCGTCGGCGTGCCATCGGTATTGGTGGTCAGCAGCTGCAGTGGGGTGAACTCCTGACCGGTCTTGCGGTCGATGATCACCGAATGCCGCTGGGTGAACGTGCCGCGGCGGGTGTCCTGACCGGACAGCCGAATCGTCTTACCTTCGGCCACAAAAGATCCCAGCGCCATCAGCTCGGCGAATGCCCAGTCGACTTTGCCTTCGTAGGCCATCTCCCGGCGCTTCTCCAGCACCGGTTTGACACGCGGATGCACATTGAAGCCGTCGGGGAACGCCAGGTGCGCGTCACCGATGCGGGCCAGCAGCGACTTCTCCACCGCGGTCTTCATGCCGGCGGGCAGCATCTGGTCTTCCTCCACCGACTCGCTCGGCTCGATCGGATGCTTCTCGAGCTCGCGAACCTCGTTGAACACCCGCTCCAGCTGTCCCTGGTAGTCGCGCAGGGCGTCCTCGGCCTCTTTCATCGAGATGTCACCGCGGCCGATCAAGGCCTCGGTGTAGGTCTTGCGGGATCCGCGCTTGGTGTCGATGACGTCGTACATGTACGGCTGGGTCATCGACGGGTCGTCACCCTCGTTGTGCCCGCGCCTGCGGTAGCACAGCATGTCGATGATCACGTCCTTCTTGAACTGTTGCCGGAAGTCCATGGCCAGCCGCGCCACCCAGACACACGCTTCTGGGTCGTCGCCGTTGACGTGGAAGATCGGCGCGCCAATCATTTTCGCGACGTCGGTGCAGTACTCCGACGACCGCGAATCGCCAGGCGATGTGGTGAACCCGATCTGGTTGTTGACGATGATGTGGATCGTGCCGCCGGTGCGGTACCCGCGCAGCAGCGCCAGGTTCAACGTCTCGGCCACCACGCCCTGGCCCGCGAATGCGGCGTCGCCGTGCAGCATCATCGGCACGACGGAGAAGCCGTCCGGCCCGTCGCCCTTGTCGAGCAGATCCTGCTTGGCGCGGACGAGGCCCTCCAGCACCGGGTCGACGGCCTCCAGGTGCGACGGGTTGGCGACCAGCGACACCTGAATGTCGTTGTCGCCGAACATCTGAATGTAGTTACCGGTCGCGCCGAGGTGGTACTTGACGTCGCCGGAGCCGTGCGCCTGCGACGGGTTCAGGTTGCCCTCGAACTCGGTGAAGATCTGCGAGTACGGCTTGCCGACGATGTTGGCCAGCACGTTGAGCCGTCCGCGGTGCGGCATGCCGATCACGACTTCGTCGAGCGCATGCTCGGCGGCCTGGTCGATCGCCGCGTCCATCATGGGGATGACGGTCTCCGCGCCTTCAAGCGAGAATCGTTTCTGCCCAACGTATTTCGTTTGCAGGAACGTCTCGAATGCCTCGGCCGCATTCATCTTGGACAGGATGTACTTCTGCTGTGCGACGGTCGGCTTGTCGTGCTTGACCTCGATCCGCTCCTGCAACCACTTCTGCTGCTCGGGCTCGAGGATGTGCGTGTATTCGACGCCGACGTGACGGCAGTACGCGTCGCGCAGCAGACCCAGCACGTCGCGCAGCTTCTTGTGCTCGGCGCCGGCGAAGCCGTTGACCTTGAACTCGCGATCGAGGTCCCACAGCGTCAGGCCGTGCGTGTTCACATCGAGGTCGGGGTGGCTGCGGAAGCGGGTCTTGTCCAGCCGCAGCGGGTCGATGTCGGCCATCAGGTGGCCGCGGTTGCGGTACGCCGCGATGAGCTCGAGGACGCGGCCGTTCTTGTCCTCGATCGAGTCGGGGTTGTCGGTGCGCCAGCGCACAGGCTCGTACGGGATGCCCAGCTCGCGGAAGATCTCGTCGAAAAAGTCGTCGGACAGCAGCAATTCGTGGATCGTCCGCAGGAAGTCGCCGGACTCCGCGCCCTGGATGATGCGGTGGTCGTAGGTGGAGGTGAACGTGACCAGCTTGCCGACGCCCAACTCGGAGATGCGTTCCTCACTGGCGCCCTGGAACTCGGCCGGGTACTCCATCGCGCCGACGCCGAGGATCGCGCCCTGACCGCGCATCAGTCGCGGCACAGAGTGCACGGTGCCGATCGTGCCCGGATTGGTGAGCGAGATCGTCACGCCGGAAAAGTCCTCGGCGGTCAGCTTGCCGTCGCGGGCACGCCGGACAATGTCCTCGTAGCCCGCGATGAACTGGCCGAACTGCATTGTCTCGCAACCCTTGATGGCGGCGACCACGAGCTGACGGTTGCCGTCCTTGCCCTGCAGGTCGATCGCGAGCCCAAGGTTGACGTGCGGTGGGGTGACCGCGTTCGGCTTGCCGTCCACTTCGGCGAAGTGACGGTTCATGTTCGGGAACTTCTTGACCGCCTGCACCAACGCGTACCCGATCAGGTGCGTGAAGGAGATCTTGCCGCCGCGGGTGCGCTTGAGGTGGTTGTTGATGACGATCCGGTTGTCGATCATCAGCTTGGCGGGGATGGCCCGCACGCTGGTCGCGGTCGGCACCTCGAGCGACGAGGACATGTTCTTCACGACAGCGGCCGCGGCACCGCGCAGCACCTGGTTCTCGTCACCTTCGGCGGGCTTCAGGGCGGGGGCCTTCGGCTTAGCGGGCTCGGGTTCCGGTGCCTTGGCGGGCGCCGCGGCGACGCCGTTGCTTGTCTCGGCCTTGGGCGCAGGGGCGGGCGCCGGTTCCGGCGGCGCGACGGGTGCCTGCGCCGGCTGCCCATTGC
>JBKOYU010000157.1:0-3754 GCA_046725575.1 Actinomycetota bacterium
GGATAGGCCGTAGGCCACCGAGAAGAACGCGTTCTGGTTGAACCGGAGGAACTCGATCAACGACTGCCGTTCGTCGGCGGCGGGCGCGGGCATGCCTGGCATATCAGTTGCCTTTCTTGTTGGTGTGGGCGTAAAGGTCACGGAGGCAAGCTATTTCGGCCCCGTGATGGATTACCTCCCGGTTGATGTGCAGGACCAGCGCTGACATCGGGTATTCGGCGTACGGCCCTTCGGCCGGCCCTACCGGCTCGGCGAGGCCATTATCGTCGAGGCCGCGCACTCCGGCGATCCAATTCGCGTACGCCTCATCGAGTTGTCGCAATGCGGTCGCGGCGTCGGTGGCGTAATTCCAGGTCTGGTAGTCGGCGGGCGGACCGCCGAAGTGGAAGTGGTTGCGCATGGCCAGCACGCCGACGATGACGTGGGCCATCCGCCACGCGATCGTGGTGAAAGGGGCCGGCTTGGGCTCTGGGAACTCGAAGTCGATGCGGCCGTCACGGTGCAGTGTCCAGCAGCCCGGCACGGGTTCCCAGAAGTACTCGTCGTCGGTCAGCCCGTCGAGGCGGGCACGCAGCTGTCGTTGCCAGTGGAAGTCGAGCTGATCGGCCAGTTGGTTCGTCACGTCCTGTGTCTTCGTTGCCATATGACTACCGTCTCATCCATATAGGACAGTTGCTGTCCTAAGACCGTGGCAAGGTTCAAGACATGTCAGAAACGACGAGCCGAGTGCTGCAGCTGCTCGGGCTGCTGCAGTCACGACGTGTGTGGACGGGTGAGGAGCTGGCCCAGCGGCTGGCCGTGACCGCGCGCAGCGTGCGCCGCGACGTGGAACGGCTGCGTGACCTTGGCTATCCGGTGCACGCCAGTAAGGGCCACGGCGGCGGGTATCAGCTGGGCGCAGGCGCGGCGTTGCCGCCGTTGCTGCTCGACCCCGACGAGGCGGTCGCCATGGCGGTGTGCCTGCGGCTGGCCGCAGGCGGCAGCGTGGCCGGTGTCGGCGAATCGGCACTGCGCGCACTGAGCAAGCTGGACCAGGTGATGCCCGCGCGGCTGCGATCGCAGGTGGCCGCCGTGCACGACGCGACGGTGACGCTGCCGTCGAACTATTCGGACTCACCCGTCGAACCCGATGTGCTGATGACGCTTGCGCGGGCCTGCCGCGACCATGAGCACGTCACGGCCGGCTATGTGGACCGGGCGGGCAGCGGCACCCAGCGGCGCCTGGAGCCGTATCAATTGGTGACGACGGGCCGGCGCTGGTATCTGCTGGCCTACGACCGCGACCGCCAGGACTGGCGCAGCCTGCGGTTGGACCGGATGGCCGACGTACGGGCGATCGGCAGCACGTTCACGCCGCGGCAGGCGCCCGATGCGGCGGACTACGTGCGGCATTCGATCAGCGCGTCGCCCTACCGCTACGTCGCGCGGGTACGGTATCAGGCACCCGAACACGTTGTGGCACAACACTTCTCTGCGGCATCGGTCAGCATCGCGGCGGACGGACCGGACGCCTGCATCGTCACCGCCGGGGCTGACGATCCGGAGCGCATGGTGTTCTATCTGGCGCTGCCGGGGTGCGAGTTCGAGGTGCTGGAGCCGCCGGAAGTGGTACGGGCGGTCGGATCACTCGCCGAGAGGCTGCGCCGGGCGGCGGGTTAGGCGGTGATCCCAAGGCGGTCGGTGAGGAACAGGAACGCCGCGGCGAAACCGTTGCCGGCGGTGGCACTGCGGACCCGGTCCCAGTCCAC
The DNA here is from genome assembly GCA_046725575.1 of Actinomycetota bacterium. Lineage (GTDB taxonomy): Bacteria > Actinomycetota > Actinomycetes > Mycobacteriales > Mycobacteriaceae > Mycobacterium. Next base: position 1,749 of record JBKOYU010000157.1, read on the forward strand.
TTGCTCGCGCACGGCTCGCACCGCGGGCATCAGTGACGCGAAATCGCAGTGATGCTCGCTGAGTGACGACAACTTCTCGGTCACCACAAGCGTCGGCGGCAGCACCGGCATCGTGATCGCGAGTACCTCGCGCACCTCGGCGCCGCGGATCGTCGACATCTCCACCGGCACGCCGTTGAGCCGGTGCAGCACGTCCACGACGACATTTGCCGCACAGGCCTTGAACAGCCAGTCCTCCGGCGGACGGTCGATCCGGAAGCCGGCCTCCTCGAGCGTCTTGGCCGCCGTCTCGACGTCCTCCTCGGCGACGACAAAGTCGACGTCGTGTACCGGTTCCGGACCGCCGTGCACCCACAGCGCATAGCTGCCCGCGAGGGCGAACTCGGGCCCTTGCGCCTTGAGAGCTGACGCGGCGCGCTTGAGTGCGTCCCGGAGCTCATCGTTTCGTGCAGGCACATCGGAATCGGTCATCGTGGGTATTAAGTACCCATGCGGATGGCCACCTTCAACATCCTGCACGGACGAAGTGTCCACGACGGCAGCGTCGAGCTGGACCGACTCGTCGACTCCATCAAGGAACTCGACGCCGACGTGCTGGCGCTGCAGGAGGTTGACCTGGATCAGCCCCGGTCGGGTAACTCGGACCTCACAGCGGTCGCCGCGGACGCCATGGGCGCGGTCAGCCACCGGTTCGTTGCGGCGATCAGCGGCACCCCCGGGGCGACGTGGATGGCGGCCACCGGCCGGGAACAGCCGGGCACCGCCGCCTATGGGATCGCGCTGCTGTCGCGGTTTCTGGCGTCGACGTGGCAGGTGGTGCACCTGCCCCGCATTCCGATGCGCTTCCCGATGTACCTGCCCGGGCCGCACCGGGTGATGGTCGTCCATGAGGAACCCCGCGCAGCGATGGTCGCGGAGTTCGACACCCCGCTCGGGCCGCTGACCGTGGCCAACACCCACTTGTCGTTCGTGCCGGGCTGGAACCGGGTGCAGCTGCAACGGCTGATCCGCGACCTGCGCGGCTTTCCGGGCCCGCGAGTGCTGATGGGCGATCTCAATATGACGCCGCCGACGCCGCGCCGCTGGACCGGGATGCGGCCGCTCGGTGAAGCGCCGACGTTTCCGGCCGACGAGCCTTGCCACCAGCTTGACCACATCCTCACCGACGACCACACACTGCGGGTCGACAATTGCTCGGCGCCCCGGTTGCCGGTCTCGGATCATCGGGCTTTTGTCGTCGACGTTTCGCGGGCCTGAGGCTGCGGATAACCGGGAGCACGGTGTCGGCGCGCGGCCCATAGGCCGTAAAGACAGACGTTGTGGCCCTCAAGACGGATGTTGCCGCCGTAAAGACAGACGTTGCGGCCCTCAAGGTGGAGCTGGCCGACTTTCGCACCGAGACACGCGCCACGTTCCGCTCGGTCGACGAGCACCTCGCCGAGCTGAGGGATCTGATCATCGTCCGTCGCAACGGCCTGTAACGCGGGTCTCTAACGCGTCGAGACAAATCGCCAAACGCCGTAGCGTGGTGGCGTGCACGTGATCTCCGCGGAGTCGACGGAGCTGTTCGCCGGACCGCCGGACACACCGCTACAGCTGGTGCGGGTCACTCATACCGGCGGTGCGGCGGAGGTCCGCGTCGAGGGCGAGGGTCTGACCACGCCGACGCCGGCGGTCGCTGCTGCCGCCGCCGGGACAATCGAAGTCCCCGTGGCGGTTTCGCGTCCGGTCGTTGGCGAGCAGCGGTCGGCGCGGGTGCTGACTGGCAATGGCGAGACGCCGTTTGTGTTCACCGTCGCCGAGCCCGGCTGGACCATGTACATGATCAGCCACTTCCACTACGACCCGGTGTGGTGGAACACCCAGGCCGCCTACACCAGCGTGTGGAGCGAAGATCCGCCCGGCCGGTGCCGTCAGACGAACGGGTTTGACCTGGTGCGCGAGCATCTAGAAATGGCCCGCCGCGAGACGGAGTACAAATTCGTGCTGGCCGAGGTCGACTACCT
>JBKOYU010000842.1:0-1660 GCA_046725575.1 Actinomycetota bacterium
GAGGAAGGTGCACAACACATTCCAGGAGGACCAACACCGGCGGATCGACGCGGCTTCATGGTCGTGCGCGTAGGCGGCGAACGCGGCACGCATCGATTCTTTCGTTATGTCAGTTGCGGCGAGCGCCGCCGGGTTGCCGGCGGTGACGAGTGTCGCGATCGCGACGAAGTCCTGGCGGTAGGCCTTCATGGTGTGCGCCGAGGGTTTGCGGGTCTGACGATCATTGAGGAACTGAGTGAACCACTGCGGGAACGGATCGACCTCTGCTGCTGCGGGTTCCGCATCAACGCGGACACGAGGCGGCGCGGGATCGGGGTCGTCGGACATGCTTCAACGGTGACACAAAAAAGATGGATAATCGATCTTATCCATCAAAATGGGGAATTTCGTTGCCAGAACGAGCCTTTCCCGCGTCCCAGACGTGAGGGACAAGTGTCACAGTGACGAATCGATCGCTAAAGACAGAATTGGGACTCAGCCCATCCGCCTACGGTCACAGAACTTCCGGGTCGCCAATGTCCGATAAGACACCGCCAAACGGCCCGCCACGGCAATCCCGCCGAACCGATGACGGCCGAACAGCTGCGCCGATCAGCCGACGCTTGCCCGGGACCTCGACGATGCGACGTTGATGGCGAAGGCATGGGACGAGCCCGTGACGCCCGACGTGCAGGCTGCAACAAACACTCCGCGGAGGTTCGGCCAGTTACAGAATCTCTCAGTTCCCGACGCCTTCGATAATCCGCTGCCGGACGCGGAAACCGCTGCGTGGGAAGGCGATTCGCCCCTTTAGGCTCCAGGTGGCCCATCCGGTTAGGCGCGGGCATTATGTCACTGTGACGTAAGTGCGTGGCCGTGGTGGGGTGGCTCAGGGGCTGTCGGTGTCGGCGCCAGCATCGAGCTGGTCGAGGTGACCCAGTAGCGCGTCGCCGTGAGGGTGCACGGCGAATGGGTGGCAACACAGATCGGGATCGGTCACCGAGTTCATGGCAATGCCGGCAAGGCTGCTGAGGGGCCTTGGCCGGTAAGGACTTGGGTTCAACGACAGTGGCACGCCACCCTGTGTTGGCGTCTTGGATGTCGACCGCCACGCTGATGGGACCACTTTGAGCAGGGTTTAGCCACGGTCATGGGACCACCCGTTTGCCAGTAATGGGACCACCCGGCGTGTCTTGCCGTGTCTGGGGCTATTCTCCGACCGGCGGCTGGCGGGGCCACCCTGCCGGCATAGCTGCTCGCAGTCCGCGCATCGCATTCCACAGAAAACGACCCGACCGGGCGGATACTTGAGGCCATGAGTACGCCTGGTAAGGCGCTCGTCGAGGCGCTGTCGCGGCAGCTACCCGAGCACATGGTGTGGACCGAGGCCGAGCAGGCCACGCTCGATTTGATCGAGCAGGCGAAGGACCGCCGCGCGCTTACTGCAGGCCCGTTTCGACGTGGTGGCCGCCGATCCAGACGCACTGCCGTACCGGCTGACCACCCTGTCGGCTGAGTGCCGACTGTTGGAGGGCACGATCCAGAAGTGGGCGGCGACGCTGGATCCGCGCAACGAGCAGGCGAAGTCGCTGCGGCACGTGCACGCGGCGAATCAGCACTGGCATCCATACCGTGGCTCGTAGCATCCTCGGCGCCGACGCCGCCGTGCGCACCTACCTAC
>JBKOYU010000986.1:0-1867 GCA_046725575.1 Actinomycetota bacterium
CTTCAGGACCGGGCCGAGGAACCGCGACAACGTCATCACCATCGGATACAACACCAGCAGCACCAGCATCGCTGTCTTCCACCGCGGCGTGACCCGCGGCAGGCCGTGGTCGATGCGCAGGATCGAGCCGAACGGCACATCGACCGACAGCGTGTCGAAGTCCTTCGCCAGGTGAGTGCGCAACTTCTCCAGCTGTCGAGCCCGCTCGTCGGAATCCGACCACGTCGCCAACTGCTCGTCGGTGCGGAAGCACAAGATCGACGTCCACTGCGCCAACCCCTTCTCAGGTGCCGGCGGGATCACCACCGTGCCGAGGTGGCCAGGAAACTGCGCCGTCGACGTCACGAGCTGGCGTTCCGCCGCAACAAACTCGGCCGCCCGGCCCTCAATGACGTCATGGCGGAACACCGCGGTTCCCGGAGGTAGCCGGTGGCCCTCGACGATCAGCAGATCCGACGACTTACGAAGCACGCCTTCGGCATTCGGCGCGGTGAGCGCTTCGGAATCCAGCCACGCGTGCAGGTGCTCGGCGGTGTCGAACGTGGCGGCCACCGCGGGCTGCAGCCCGCCGTCCGTCACCGCAGACCGCAACGCTATGAATCCAGGCATCGACCGGGCCGTGTCGGCCGCCCGGTCCACCCACGCCTGGAGTCGGTCACTGGGGACCGGATGCACCAAGACGACGCCGGTCGCCAGCGACTTATCGGACATGCGCCCTTCTCTCACGACAACAGCGGCGCCCCTGCCGGGACGCCGCCGCCGTGTCGAACTGGGAGTACCTGGCTATGGGCAGGTGACCTCGATCTCGAACGGCTTGTTGACCGGCTGCATGGGGTTGGCGATGTCGATACCGGTCGCGGTGCCGCTGATCTTCCAGGTCTTGTCGCTCTTTTCAGCCTTGGCCTCGCCCTGGCCCGTGCCGGACTGGTAGCCCAGCGTGACGCCATTGACGTTGCCCAGGCCGACAGACGTGACGTTCGAGCCGTCTTCGCTCACGACCGCGGCGATACCGGTCGCGGCGTCGCCGATCGCGATGTTCATGTTTCCGCCCATTGCGCCGCAGACGACGGTGCCCGAGACGTTCTGATCCTGGCCGTCGATCGTGACCTTGGTTCCGCCGCCGCTGGGTGCAGCTGTGGCAGTCCCCCCGCCAGTGGTTGCCCCTGCCGTTGTAGTTGCCGGACTCTCGGACTTCTTCTCCTCCGATGAACAGCCTGACAGACCGGCGATGACAATCGCCGCGCCGCCTACGGCGACTACGAACCCACGATTCACCACTGTTCTCCTTTGTGTTTGTCGTGACCCGTCAAGATCGGCGGATCATCTCGGCCAGTATGGTTGGCCACCCCCGCGCCGACACGCGATTGGGCGAAAAATTTGCCTGTGCACCAACGACTCGTTGGCTGCGTTCCAACGAACGGGCCGACGAGTAAGGCGCATTCGCGCATGTCCTCGGTTAGCTCAGCGGTATGTTCGCCACCATTCAGAAATTGCTCACGCCCGACGAACTTTTCGCCGATCTGCCTGAATTTCCTTATACCCCAAGGTATTGCGAGGTTTCCGACCAAGACGGCGGAACACTGCGGGTGGCGTGGGTCGAAGACGGGCCCGCCGACGCCGATCCGGTGCTGATGCTGCATGGTGAACCGTCGTGGTCATTCCTGTATCGACGGATGATTCCCATCCTCGCCGCGGCCGGGCATCGCGTTATTTGTCCGGACCTGGTCAGTTTCGGCCGTTCCGACAAGCCCGCCCGGATCGAGGACCACACATATGCCCGGCACGTGGAATGGATTCGCCGTTCCCTGACGACTCCTACTGCGCCGGTCCACGCGCGATGCCGGGTCTGGTCCGACAACTCCGAACG
>JBKOYU010000278.1:0-4315 GCA_046725575.1 Actinomycetota bacterium
GGCGGCTCCCGCGCCGCGGCCGCCGAAGCACGGCAGGGGGTTCGTGACGGGCCGCTGGCACAGCAGGGTGTCCGGTCACCCGGAAGCGCTGTCGGAACTGCCCGCCGCCGCGCTCGCCGAGGACTTCGACACCCCAGGCGACGGCCAGATCACGGCGATGATCACGATCGCGGGCAACCCCGTGCTGTCGGCGCCCGACGGCGATCGCCTCGACCGTGCGCTCGATGGCGTGGAGTTCATGCTCAGCATCGACCCGTACCTCAACGAGACGACGCGCCACGCCGACGTCATCCTGCCGCCGCCACCCCCGTCGCAGACCGGCCACTTCGACTTCGCGCTGAACAACCTCGCGGTGCGCAACAACGCCCGCTACTCGCCGCCCGCGCTGCCGTTGGACGGCCGCCCCGACGAGCCCGAGATTCTGTCCCGGCTCGCGCTGATCCTCTACGGCCTCGGCGACGACGGTGATCCCGCGCTGGTCGACGAACAGGTCATCGCGACCACGCTGGCGAGGGAGACCGCCGACCCGAACTCACCCGTTGCCGGGCGTGCGGTCGACGAACTGACGGCGATGCTCATCGCCGGGCCGGGATACGAACGCCGCCTGGACATGATGCTTCGGCTGGGCCCCTACGGCGATGCGTTCGGCACCAACCCCGACGGCCTGACGCTGGAGCGGCTCAAGGCCGCACCACACGGCATCGACTTCGGCCCGCTGCAGCCCAGGATCCCCGAAGTTCTCAAAACACGTTCGGGCCGAATCGAACTCGCGCCCGAAGCGCTGGTCGCCGACGCCGCGAGGCTTCAAGAATCGCTCGGCCGCAGCGACGACGGCTTCGTGCTGATCGGCCGCAGGCACCTGCGCTCGAACAACAGCTGGATGCACAACCTGCCGGCGCTCTCGGGAGGCACGAACCGTTGCACACTGCAGATCCATCCAGACGATGCGGCAGAGCTGGGTCTAACGGACAACGCCGCCATCAAGGGTCCTGGCGGCGATCTGGTGGCGCCCATCGAGTTGGCGCCGGGCATGCGTCGCGGCGTCGTATCGCTGCCTCACGGCTGGGGTCACGACCGTGGTGGCACCCGCCAGGGCGTCGCCGCCGACCAACCGGGCGTCAACGTCAACCAGCTCAACGACGGCGGTCAGCTCGACCCGCTATCCGGCACCGCCGTGCTCAACGGCGTCCCGGTCGACATCGCGCCCGCGAGTTAGGTCTTTTGCGCCGAAACGGTATTCCAGCAGCGAAAGTTCGAGAAGAGGCCTGCTGGACTACAGTTTCGCGAAAAACTTAGGTCAGTTCGAAGATCACCGTGACCGAGAAGCCGACGGTCTGCTGACCGGGTTCCACTGGCACGGCTGCGGTCTCGGCACCCTTGAAGCTGGGCAGCGGCGTGGGTGGTGTCGCACCGCCGGACTCGGTGATTGAGATGACCTTGCCGAGATCCAACTCGGACAGCTGCGCGTATTGCTGGGCGCGGTCCTTCGCATCGTTGAACGCTCGTGCCCGCGCATCCTTGACGAGGTGAGAGTCATCGTCGATGGAATAGTTCACCGAGTTGATTCGGGTGGCGTCGCCGCCCGTGCTGACGATCAACGCCAGCGCCTGCGAGGCGGTGTCCAGCTTGCGGATCTTCACGTCGATCGAATTACTCGCGCGGTAGCCGATGATCGCGGTGCTGTCCCCGCCGGCGAACTGCGGCTGCAGGCTCACCTGCGTGGTGCTGATGTCCTTGCGGTCGATCCCCGAGCCCACCAGCGCGTCGATGACCGCCTGCTGACGGTCGCTCGTCTGGTTCATCGCACTGCTGACATCGGGCGCGACGAACTCGATCGACGCGTTGACGGTCAACGTGTCGGGCGTGCCCTGAACCTCGCCGGCGCCCACGACGGTGACCTGACGGGTCTCCTTGTCCGGCGCGCCCGTTGGCCCAGATGACGAGTCGCAGGCCGAAAGTCCGGCGGCCGTGAGTCCGGCTGCGGCGAGAAGGAGCAACCGGGTGGACATCTTCGCTCTCGTCGCGATCGGCATGCCTGGCACCCTACCGTCAGGGAGTCACCAGGATCTTGCAGTGCGCGTCGGGGTGGGCCAGTTCGTCGAACGCCGCACCGACCCCGTCCAATCCGACCTCACCGGTGATCATCGGCGCGACGTCGATGTCGCCCTCGGCGATCGCGCGCAGACAATCCGTGAATTCGGTCGGGTCGTACGCCAACACGAACTGCACGTTGATCTGCTTGGCGATGGCGAAGTAGGGATGGACGGTGTCGGCTTGCATGCACACGCCTGCGACGACGACGCGGGCGGCGACCGGCGCGCGCCGCAAGATGTCGTCGATGATGCCCGGCACGCCGACCGCCTCGAACACCACCGCCGGGGTGGTGCTGTCAAACGGCGACCCGTCGGCAGGGTCGACGGTCGACGTGGCGCCCTTCGTCTCTGCCAGCTCGCGTCGCCGGGCCGAATAGTCGGCTGCCACAATCGTTTCCACGCCGCGGTGGCGAAGCCCGGCGATGATCGCGATGCCGATCGGCCCGCAGCCGAGCACCAATGCGGTCTCACCGGGCTGGATCGCCGACTTGTTCACCGCGTGCAGGCCGACGGCCATAGGTTCGGTCAGGGCGGCGTGTCGCGGATCCAACCCGTTGGGGATGGGCGTCAGGAGCGGCGCCGACAACAGCATCCTTTCCGCGTAGCCGCCAATCGTCTTGTTGGAGTAGACAATCGGCTCGACACCGGTTGCGGACACCAGCACCGGAAGCGAAGTGACGAGCGTGCCCGGTGCCGGGGCTTCGGTGTCAGGGCCCGCCTCGAGCACCTCGGCGCTGAACTCATGACCCATGAAGACGTCGCGGTTCAGGTCGATGTTCATTCCGCCGTACCCGCCGAAGCCGTCGATCTGGTTGTTCAGCTCGAGGACGTCCGCGCCGTGTTTGGCGAAATGCAGGTCGGAGCCGCAGATTCCGCACGCCTTCACGCCGACGAGCACCTGCCCCGGACCGGGAACGGGCTCGGCCACATCGTCGCGCAGCACCATGCGACCGTCACGGAGAACGGACGCACGCATCAGCCGTCCTGCCTTTCCGAAGCTTCGGCTTCCATCTTGAGTTCGTCGGTGTGCTCATTGATCGCCTTGACGATGGCCTCGCCGGCGCGGCCGAGTAGCTTGTCGCGCATGCCCTTTGCCCAATCATGCGACGCACGCGGTGCGCTCAGCTGACCCTTGAAGTGCGGCATGACCTCGCGAGCAAACAGTTCATAGGAATGGTAAGTCGCCGCAGGCGACGCCCAGTCGTGGCCGAGCAGCAGCAAGGTACCGAACCCGCCGGACTGCTCGAGCAGATCCTGGATGTAAGCCACCGCGTCGCCCGGGGTGCCGATGCAGCAATTGCCCTTGGCCGCATACTCCGCCACGAACTCCCGCGGCGACCGTGTGCCCTCAACGGAATTCGACAACGGCACGAAACCCGCCGCGCCGAAATAATTCGCGAAGTCCTGCAGCCCGTAGGTGCAGTCGTCGATCGCCTGGTCCCTGGTGTCGGCGAGGTGCATGATGGCCAGCACCCGCCAACCGGCGCGGTCCGGCTCGTCACGGCCGGACTTCTCGGCCTGGTCGACGACGACTTCCCAGGTGTTCTCCAGCGCCGCGTAGCCGCCCGGCACCGACATCGACAGCGAAAGCAGCGACGTGCCAAGCGCCCCGGCAAGCCGCGGTCCGGACGGGGAAATCATTGCCGCCGTGGAGATTTCGGGATACGGCCACGTGTACGGCCGGATGTGCAGCTGGGCGTCGCGCAGCGCGAACCAGTCGGAGTGCCGGTTGACCCGCTCAGCCGGCGATGCGCGGAACAGCGCGAGGATCGCCTCGAGCGATTCCTGCATCATCCGGCGCTGCTCGACCGGGTCGATGCCCATCATGTACGCGTCGGACGGCAGCGCACCCGGCCCGGTGCCGAAGATGACGCGTCCGCGGGTGAGGTGGTCGAGCAGCACCCAACGGTCGGCGACCATCAGCGGATGGTGATAGGGCAGCGACACCACGCCGGTGCCCAACCGGATGTGCTTGGTCCGCTCGGCGGCCGCGGCGATGAACACCTCCGGGCAGGCGATGAGTTCGTATCCGCCGGAGTGATGCTCGCCGAACCACACCTCGTCGTACCCGAGCTTGTCCAGCGCGACCGTTCGCTCCAGGTCGTATTCCAGTGCGACGGTGGGGGATTGGCCGACCGGGTGAAACGGTGTGATGAACACCCCGAAGTTCAGTGGACGGTCCATCTACTGTCTCTTATACACATCTGACGCTGCCGACGATT
>JBKOYU010000789.1:0-7272 GCA_046725575.1 Actinomycetota bacterium
CACCGGATTGAAGGACGGCAGCGCGTTCCTGACGGTGGGCAGCACTGCACCGTTGTTCACCGATGCGTCGCAAACCCAGCTCGACCGGCTGCGCGCGGTGACGCCACCGTCGGGCCAACACGTGCAGCTGACGGGCGTGGCACAGATCAATCGCGATAGCGCCGACGCGATCACGTCCCGGCTGCCGATGGTCCTCGGCATCATCGCAGCGATCACGTTCGTGCTGCTGTTCCTGCTCACCGGCAGCGTGGTGTTGCCGCTGAAGGCGTTGGTGCTCAACGTTTTATCGTTGACGGCCGCGTTCGGCGCGCTGGTGTGGATCTTCCAGGAGGGCCACCTCGGCGCGCTGGGCACCACATCGACAGGAACGCTGGTCGCCAACTTGCCGGTGCTGCTGTTCTGCATCGCGTTCGGCCTGTCGATGGACTACGAGGTGTTCCTGGTCTCCCGGATCCGGGAGTACTGGCTGAAGGCCGGAGCCGCTGGGCCGGCGACGGAGGGACGGGCAAGGACACGGGCTGACAACGACGAAAGCGTCGCGCTCGGTCTGGCGCGGACGGGCCGCGTCGTGACTGCAGCGGCACTGCTGATGGCGATCTCGTTCGCCGCGCTGATCGCCGCTCAGGTGGCGTTCATGCGGATGTTCGGTGTGGGCCTGACGCTCGCGGTGCTCGCCGATGCGACCCTGGTCCGCATGCTGCTGGTGCCGGCGTTCATGCACGTGCTCGGCCGGTGGAACTGGTGGGCGCCGAAGCCGCTGGCCAGGTTGCACGAGCGCATCGGGATCAGCGAGGCCGGAGACGATGAAGCGCCTACGGTGGAGAAACGCGAACGGGTCGCGGCCTCCGTGGCGGACATTGATTAGCGTGGCGATCCAGCCCCTGCGACGACGCCGCGCCCCGCGCGGCTCCGGCGAGCAGTTGCGCGACGAGATCCTCGACGCGACCACCGAATTGCTGCTGGAGAAGGGCCACGTCAAAGCGGTGTCCATCCGGTCGGTGGCGCAGCGCGTCGGCGTCACGCCGCCATCGATCTATCTGCACTTCGCCGACAAGGACGCGCTGCTCGATGCGGTCTGCGCCGGATACTTCGAGAAGCTCGACGGCGAGATGCAGCAGGTGGCGGTGGATCAGCCGTCGACCATCGACGTGCTGCGCGCGCAGGGGCTGGCGTACGTCCGCTTCGCATTGAAAACCCCAGAGCTGTATCGCATTGCGATGATGGGCGAGAGTCGGCCGGGCAGCGACGTCGATGCGACGCTCAACAGCTCGGCGTTTCAGCACATGCTCAATTCAGTCGAGTCGCTGATGGCCGAAGGGATTTTCCCGCCCGGCGATTCGACGACCGCGGCGCTGGAAATGTGGACGGCGGCTCACGGGGTGGCGGCAATGCTGATATCGAAGCCTTATCTGCCGTGGGGAGATGCCGAGGAATTCGCCGATCGGATTCTGCGAGCGGCGTGTATCGGGGAGATCGTGTCCGGGGCTATGGAACCCGACCTGCCCCCGCGCGACGCGATCGCACTGTTGAAGGGGATGCTCGATGAGCAGCACCGTGGATAACCCGTTCTTCGCGCGGGTCTGGACCGTCCTGTCTCGTCACGAGACCGAGGCGCTGAAGCGGATGCGGCGCGAGAACCTTGCCGGCCTGTCGGGTCGTGTGTTGGAAGTCGGTGCCGGCACAGGTACGAACTTCGAGTGGTATCCCGACACCGTGACCGAGGTGGTCGCCGTCGAACCCGAGCGGCGGCTGGCGGCCCTGGCGCAGGAAGCGGCCGCAGCCGCGCCGGTGCCCGTGACCGTCACCACCGACACGGTGGAGCAGTACGACTCCGGTGAGCCGTTCGACGCGGTGGTGTGCTCGCTAGTGCTGTGCTCGGTGGAAGAGCCGGAACAGGTTCTACGGCAACTATTTTCGATGCTGCGGCCGGGCGGCGAGCTCCGCTATGCCGAGCACGTCGCGAGCAGCGGTGCGCGGGCACGGCTGCAGAAGCTGGCCGACGCCACGGTGTGGCCGCGGCTTCTGGGCAATTGCCACACCCATCGAGACACCGAGCAGACGATCGTCGGCGCCGGTTTTCAGGTAGCCGGCGCGCGTCGCGAGTGGACCATGCCCGCGTGGGTGCCGTTGCCGGTCGCGGAGTTCGCGATCGGCCGCGCGGTCAAGCCCTAGCGTGATTTGTGTGCGTACACGAGCGCTCAGCGCAACAACATGCACACAAGTCAGCTGATCGCACGCTTTATCTCGGCGATGACTCGCTGCGGGTACGCGGTGAGGTCCAACCATGTGAAGCGCAGTACTTTCCACCCGAGCAAGGCGATTTTATTCTGCCGGTTGCGATCACCGACAAACACCTCCGCGTCGCTGTGGAATGCCCAACCGTCGACTTCGAGGGCCACCTTCTGCTTAGGAAAGCCAACGTCGACCTTGTAGCCAGCGACTGGATAATTCGTCCGCCACCCGGTGATGCCCGCTTCGCGTAGGAGTTTCACAAGTAGACGTTCAGCTTCCGAGCGGGCGCCGTCGGACGCTGCTTGGAGCAGTCGCCTGGCGGCTGGTGATCCGTGCCGGCCCCTATTGCGTAGGTGCGCGCGCCAAAGGTCGCGCAGATCGACGTGGCGCTGCAGGGCCGAATCCATCAACACGGCACCGCCGCGACGACGGACGGCAGCTTCAACAACCGTGAGCGCCAACTCGGTCACTCTCAACGCGTTTCGCTCGACGACGTCAGTCCGTGCCAGGTCGCGCCGTCGCACGCGTATCCCGTCGCGGTGCGGATGGTGGCTCGTCCTCGGTACCGTCACTTCGACGACCTCTGGCGAAAACCTCGTTACGCCATGCCACCACGCTGCGGCCATCCCGCTGGCGGCGGCTTCGAGTCCGTAACCCCAGACCGCGGCTCTCACTCGTGCTGCGTCGGTGAATGGGCGATCGTCGACAAAGAACACACCCGGCGAGCAACGTCGCCAGCGTCCGGCCCGGACACGCCGGTTGACAGCGTGCCTGCTCAATCCGCATTCTTCGGCTTGCGCGAGTGTGATTACTCCGTCATGCCGACGTAGATAGTCGTCGACCACATCATGAGTCGACGCCGTGGCCCCTCAACTGGTTCCAACTACAGCGATTTGTGTGCAATCAGGAGCGGTGAGCGCTCCAAAACGCACACAAGCGGCTAGGGGAGCAGGGCTGGCAGCCGCTGCAACAGCCCGGGCAGGGCACCCGCGGCGGTTTCCCGCAGCGATACCGTGGCGGCGTCGGAGAGCGGCGTGCGCTCCGGGTTCACCTCGATGACCGCGGTGCCTGTGGCCAGCGCCAGCTCGGGCAGCCCGGCCGCCGGGTAGACGATCGACGAGGTGCCCACCACGATCACCAGGTCGGCGGTGGTCACCGCGTCGACCGAGCGCTGCCACGCCTCATCGGGCAGCGCTTCGCCGAACCACACCACGTTGGGCCGGATCAATCCGCCGCACGCACACCGCGGCGGGTCGGCCGACTCCACGGGTTCAGACATCGCGGGGAGCTCGTCGCGATACTCGCGATGGCAACGGTCGCAACGGAATTCGAACAGGCTGCCGTGCAGGTGGTAGACGCGCTTGCTGCCCGCGCGTTCGTGTAGATTGTCGACGTTCTGGGTGATGACGTGCACGTCGGCGTAGTCCTGCCAGGCCGCGACGGCGAGGTGGCCGTTGTTGGGCTGCACAGAGCCCATCATGTGGTGCCGCCACAGGTACCACGCCCACACCTTGTCCGGGTGGTCGCGCCAACCCTCCGCGCTTGAGATTTCGTACGGGTCGACCTTCGCCCACAGCCCCGTTTCGGCATCACGGAACGTCGGCACGCCGCTCTCTGCGGAAATGCCAGCTCCGCTGAGCACCGTCACTTGCACATCACCAAAGTAGCCCGTTTAAGCGATACTGAAGCACGTGGCCGAGTTGGGGGATTGGGTTCGCGTCGATCCGAACGCCGCCAAGCCGCTTTTCGACCAGCTCAGGACGCAGATCATCGACGGGATCCGGGACGGCAAGCTGCCGCCCGGCACCCGGTTGCCGACGGTCCGCGAACTGGCGGGGCTGATGGGCCTGGCGGTCAATACGGTGGCACGCGCATATCGGGAGTTGGAATCGGCGGGCATTCTCGAAACCCGGGGCCGTTTCGGCACTTTCGTCGCGCGGGTCGATCCGGCCGATACCGCGATGGCAACGGCGGCGCATACGTTTGTGTCGGCGGCGCGCGCGCTCGGGATCGACAAGGACGACGCGTTGCGATATGTGGAGGCGGCGTTCGGCTAGCCGAATTCCAGCAGCGTCAGCATCGGACGTATCGGATCCAGCAGCGGGAGCCGTTGCGCCGTCCACATCAGTGCGTTGAGCACTTTGCGGCGTCCGGCCGGATACGGCAGATCATGCACGGCCCGGATGCCCGGAACCGTGTTGACCAGGTTTGCGGCCTCCGAAACGGACAGGGTGAACGGCATGGGCGGGATCCGGTAGCGCAGCGAGGTGCGCATGCCGCGGCGGCCCCAGATCGCGAACAACGCAGGCGGCAGGTCGAACATCATCTGCCCACCAGGAAAGCGTGACGCACACTCGGCGATCAGTCGCAGCGCGTCGTCGGGCTCGAGGTACATCATCAGTCCCTCGCCGGTGATGAACACGCCGTGCTCGGTGTCGACCTCGTCCATCCAGCTGAAGTCGAGCGCCGACTGGGCACACATCCGCACTCGCTCCAAGGCGGGCAGGAGTTTGCGGCGCAGTTCGATCATCGGCGGGAGATCAACTGTGAGCCATTGGAATTGGTCACCCACGCCTGCAGCGTCGAGCCATTGGAAGCTGGTCTGCAGACCCTCGGCGAGCGCGACCACGGTGGCTTTGGGATGGTCGACGAGATAGCGGCGGGTGTTCCTGTCGTAGGCCAGGGCGCGCACCGCCATGTCCTGGCGGCGGGAAAAGCCGAACTTCGCGAAGTCGTAGTCGATGGAGTCGGCCAGGTCGATCGCCATCGGATCGTCGATGATCGAATCCGGCCTGCGCGCCTCGTTCGCCCGCACCCGCAAAGTCAGCAGCGCGGTCTCGGCGACGCCGGTCAACACCGTGCCATCGGCCTTGGCTGTCGGAGCGGAGCTCATTTCAGAACCTTCTCGACTGTGCGCAGATTGCGGGTCGTCGTCGACGACTTGTAGCGCTTCATGCCCATGGTCTTCCCGATGGTGGTGCCCAGCGTGCCTTTGGGCGCCTGCCAGTAGACGACACCCTTTCCGCGTTTGACCTTCTCGTCGGGCCCGGCGTCCTTGGCCAGCGCGGCGAGTTCGTCAAGCACCTTCTCGTCGGTGACGAACGTGACGTAGGAGTGGCGCCCCTCGACCTCGCGTTCGAACGGGAAGGCCTTCGAAATCGCTGCGACTGTGTCGATGTCATACGCGAGCACCCACGCGTCGTAGCCGAATGCGTCACGCAGTGCCTTCTCGGCCTTCTTCCTGACCGCATCCACTCCCGAACGGCTTTCCAGCAGCACGTTGCCGCTGGCCAATATGGTTCGCACGTTGGTGAATCCGGCGTCCTCGAGCGCCTTGGCGACCTCGGCCATCTTGAGGTTGACACCGCCGACGTTGACGCCCCGCAAGAATGCTGCGTATCGGGTCATGTGCTCGAGGCTAAGCCTTTCCTGCGTGGCCGAGGCGAGAAAACGCCGACCGGTAGGTGGTGGGTGCCAGACCCATCCGTCGATGCATGTGCCTGCGTAACGAGTCGGCAGTACCCAGGCCACACCGATCGGCCACCTGATCCATCGACAATGTCGTTGACTCGAGCAACTCCCTTGCCCGCTCGATGCGTTGCTGCAGCAGCCACTGCAATGGGCTGCAGCCGGTCTCAGCGCGAAACCGGCGAGTCACCGTGCGAACGCTCATCCGTGCATGAGTTGCGAGGTCGTTGAGGGTCAGCGGTTCCGCGAGGTGTCGCATCGCCCATGCCCTGGTACGTGCCATGGAGTCCTGCCCGTCGATTGCCACCGCAGCCTCGACGAACTGCGCCTGGCCGCCGGGTCGAAACGCCGCGACGACGGCGAGCCGTGCCACCGTGTTCGCGATTTTGGCGCCGAGATCACGACGAATGATGTGCAGACACAGGTCGATTCCGGCGGCCAGCCCCGCGGACGTCAAGATCTGCCCATCGTCGACGTAGAGCACGTCGGCCCGCAGGTCCACGCGCGGATAGCGCCGGCGGAACTCGTCGGAGTACAACCAATACGTCGTCGCGGGCCGCCCGTCGAGTAACCCGGCTTCGGCGAGGATGAATGCCCCGGTACAGATGGACGCGATCCGCTTGCCCCGCGCCGCCGCTCGGCGCAATGCGACAAGCACACGTGGATCGATGTCATCGCGCGCACCGGTCCCTGTCACGACCACCGTATCCGCGGTCGCAACGGCACGCAGCCCGCGGTCGACGCTGACCTGCATCTTTCCTGTCGTTGCCAACAAACCGGGTTCGGCGGTGCACATCGTGACGTCGTACGCCGGGCGGCCACCAATGTTGGTGTTTCCCAATATGAGTTCGGGGATGGACAGGTCGAACGTCGTCACCGGAGGGACGGCGACCACTGCTATCCGGTGCGGGGTTTGAATGGCCAGAACCTCCCGATATCTGTCATTCAGGACACTACCGAATCGACGTGCAACTCGTCAGAGTGAAGTGCATATCAATCGAAAGGACTCCGCATGAAGACCCTCTACACCGCCGAAGCATTGACCACCGGTGACGGACGCAATGGCCGCGCCCGTAGCTCTGACGGCCGGCTTGACCTGCAGCTGGCCATTCCGAAGGAAATGGGCGGCGGTGGCGATGGCACTAATCCCGAGCAACTGCTCGCCATCGGCTACGCGGCCTGCTTTCACGCGGCATTGCGGCTCATCGGACGTCAGGAGGAGGCCGACGTCTCGGATTCTGCGGTGGGAGCGCGGGTTTCGATCGGCAACACGGACAACGGCGGCTTCGGTCTCGCCGTCGAACTCGAGGTGACCTTGCCCAACGTCGACCATGCCACCGCGCGGCGGCTCACCGAGACGGCGCATCAGGTCTGCCCATACTCCAACGCAACACGCGGGAACATCCCCGTCAGCCTGGTTGTGACAGACGACTGACCGACCCCACCAATCCAGACAACTACGAACTCAGGGACATCCTCATGTCGCATATCATCGTCGGAGCCGGCGCGACCGGCATCGCCATCGCGCACAAACTTGCCGAGGCCGGCGAACCGGTTCGGTTGGTCACGCGC
>JBKOYU010000951.1:0-14247 GCA_046725575.1 Actinomycetota bacterium
GGTTACCGGATCGCTGCTTCGGGCCATCGCCAATGCGTCGTCAAGGTCCTCGCGCCACCCCGGAAGACCCAGCCAATATCGCGCGAAGCCGCGAAATCCCAGCGCCGCCGCCAGCGGCGACCCCATAGCGAAGTTGGCGCCCTTGGTGGGGTCGCCATCGGCCAGGTCGATGACGGTCTGCGACCACCGAAGGACGTCGGCGATCTCACAGGTTGCGCCTTTGATCACAATCGCCACGTACGCCGCCCCAATGGTCAGGGTCGGATCGCCGATCGACTCCAGCAGCGACATCTGTACTGTCGCCAGCCGCGACGCATCGCGCGCTCGCCCAGACCAAAAGAGCTCAGTGGCAAGCCCCGTCATGCCGATGGCCAGGGAGACCCGCGAGACAATATTCACGCCAAGGTCGCCGACCGAGGGATCCGGGCCGAGCAGTTCACTGAGCAACGCCACAGTCTCTGAATCACTCAGCGGGGCAAGCGCTATCACCTGCGAACCGTGCACTCGCGCCAGCGCTCCTTCGTATTCGGGGCGGTACGTGATTAACGCCATCGACGGCGTCTGCGGGACAACAGTCAGAAATTCGGCCAGCATCGACTCGCTGACCTCATCGATCCACTGCGCATCCTCGAGGATGTAGAGCGCCGGTGTTGTTCGGGCCAGCGAGGCGGCGTTGATCATGGCGGTCAGTCGCCGCCGCCGGGCATCGGGGTCGATTGCGGGAAGCGGCACATCAGGATCGGCACACACCCGAGCAGATCATCGAGCAACAGCAGATCCTGCGGGTCGGCATCGGGAACTCGTTCCCGGACCCGGGCCCGTGCGGCGGCGCCGTCGAGATGTGTCACGCCGATGCCCGCGCGCAGCAGCCGCGTCACCACATGGAAGGGAATTTCGCTGGCATGCGATTCGCAGAAGGTCCAAAACACCTCGACCCCGTGACCAAGCGCGAGCGCCGCCGCCTCCCTGGCCAATCTAGACTTGCCGATACCCGGCGGTCCTACCACGTTGACGACACCACCGCGGCCATTGATCGCACGTTCAACCATGGCGTCAACGGCTGCGATCTCCCACTGCCGACCGACCAAACTGGATTCCGTGCCCGCAACCGCCCCGTACCCCGGCTCGACCGCCAGCAACCGACGCGCGGGAACCGGTTCGTCATGGCCCTTGATGAGCACCAGCTCGGCCTCGGCGAGGACGGCGACGTTCTCCACCAAATGAGCGGTGGACTCGGACAGCATCACCCCACCCGGCGGCGCCACCGACTCCATCCGCTGCGCCAGTCCGACCTGCTCGCCAATCGCGGTGTAACCCGGTATGCCCGAACCGATTTCACCGGCGACGACTTGACCCGAATTCAGCCCCACCCGCAGCAGAAGATCAACACCGTCGTGGCGATGTATCTCGGCGGCGACGCGACGAGCCTCGGTCTGAATGTCGAGCGCTGCCATGCACGCGCGAATGGCGTGATCCTCCAACGCCACCGGCGCTCCGAATACCGCGATCACCGCTTCGCGTCCGGTGTGTCGTCGGGGTTGGTGCCCGCGACCACGCCGCGCCAGTACTCCTCGTACTCCGGATACATCACTCGGCCGAGCACGCAGGCGTCGGCGCGGTCGAACGCCTCGAAGTCGTACACTGCGGGGCCCTCGCTAACCCAGTCGATGGTGCCGTCCGGGCGCACGATCTTCCCGTCGATGGTGACGTGCATGGTCGAAATGATTTGTCTCATACCCGTACCGACCGACGCCGGGCGGGAAATTCATCATGAGGACGCCTGCGCTGCGGCTTTCTCGGCGGCCTCGCGGATCGAGCCCCGCCAAACCGGCCCGTGGCCCGGCAGCAGCACATCGTTGTCCAGCAGCCCCAGCGCCGCCAGGCTGCGCACGCACCCGTCCTGGTCGTGGTTGAACAGCGACGGCAGTAGTTGCGGTCCGACGCTCGTCAGCAGCGGGTGGCCAGTAACCAGCGCATCCCCGGCGACCAGCACGCCGTCGACCACGAACGAGCAATGCCCGCCTGTGTGGCCAGGCGTAGGAATCGCCATCGGCTTACCCGGCAGGCCAGCCGCGACATCCTCGGTCAGCGCCTGGGTGGTCGGGATGCCGTCGCGCACCATTCCACCCGTGCGACTGATTGCCACCGTCCACTTCAAGAACCGCGGCTGCCACAGGTGCGGCAGGATGTCGGCGGCCCCCGCCTGTTCGAGGTACTCGCGTTTGGAGTGCCCGACCTCGGCGGCGTGGCAATACACCGGTGTGCCATGCGTTTTCGCGAACCAGATGGCCGAACCGAAATGGTCGATGTGCGCGTGGGTCAACAGGATGGCGCGGAGGTCGTCGACGCCGAAGCCGAGCTGCCGCAACGAGGCCAGCACGTCGTCGCGGTTGCCGGGAAAGCCGGCGTCGATCAGCATCACGCCGTTGTCGTCGGTGACCAGCGTCCAATTGACCAGGTCGGTGTACGCGAAATGGACGCTTTCGGTGATGGCCGTCGGGACTGCTGCCATGCCGCGAGTTTAGGCAGGGGAGTAGAAACAAACACGTGGCTGAACTCAAACTCGGATACAAGGCGTCGGCGGAGCAGTTCGCGCCGCGCGAACTCGTCGAGCTGGCCGTAGCGGCCGAAGAGCACGGCATGGACAGCGCGACCGTCAGCGACCACTTCCAACCGTGGCGCCACGAGGGCGGTCACGCGCCGTGGTCACTGGCCTGGATGGCCGCGGTGGGCGAGCGCACCAAGCGGCTGATCCTGGGCACGTCGGTGTTGACTCCGACCTTCCGCTACAACCCCGCTGTCATCGCGCAGGCATTCGCCACCATGGGTTGTTTGTATCCGGACCGGATCTTTCTCGGGGTGGGCACCGGCGAGGCGCTCAACGAGATCGCTACTGGTTACGAGGGTGACTGGCCGGAGTTCAAGGAGCGCTACGCGCGGCTGCGCGAGTCGGTCAAGCTGATGCGTGAGCTGTGGCTCGGGGACCGGGTGGACTTCGACGGTGAGTACTACCGCACCAAGGGCGCCTCGATTTACGACGTTCCCGAGGGTGGTATCCCCATTTACATCGCCGCGGGCGGGCCGCAGGTCGCCAAGTACGCCGGGCGGGCGGGCGACGGGTTCATCTGCACCAGTGGCAAGGGCGAGGAGCTGTACAAGGACAAGCTCATCCCCGCGATGAAAGAGGGTGCCGAGGCGGCAGGCCGCAACCCCGACGACATCGATCGGATGATCGAGATCAAGATCTCATACGATCCCGATCCGAAGCTGGCGCTGGAGAACACCCGGTTCTGGGCGCCGTTGTCGCTGACCGCTGAGCAGAAGCACTCGATCGACGACCCGATCGAAATGGAGAAGGCCGCCGATGCGCTGCCGATCGAGCAGGTCGCCAAGCGCTGGATCGTCGCGTCGGATCCCGACGAGGCCGTCGAGAAGGTCGGCCAGTACGTGACGTGGGGGCTGAACCACCTGGTGTTCCACGCGCCGGGCCACGATCAGCGCAGGTTCCTCGACCTCTTCGGCAAGGATTTGGAGGCGCGGCTGCGCCGACTCGGCTGATACGGCAGGCTTTGAGGCGTGCCCGCTCGGCCCATTTCGAGGACATGGTCTTCGCGCGGGCGCTCATCCGCGATCTACGTCGCCTCGACCGAGGGCGATACCGGCAAGTCGACGATCGCGCTGGGCATCCTGCACCGGCTGGCGGCGACGGTCGCGAGGGTCGGCGTCTTCCGTCCCATCACCCGGCTGGGCGAGGAACGCGACTACATCCTGGAACTGCTGCTGGCCCACACGACCGCGGGTTTGTCGTACGACGAGTGCGGCGGGGTCGGCTACCTACAGCTGCACGAGGATCCGGACGCGGCGCTGGCTGACATCGTCGACCGGTACCACCACGTGGCCGACCAGTGCGACGCGGTGCTGATCGTCGGCAGCGACTACACGGATGTGGCCACCCCGAGCGAGTTGTCCATGAACGCGCGGATCGCCGTCAACCTCGGCGCATCGGTGGTGCTCGCGGTGAAGGCCAAGGGCCGAATCCCCGAACAGGTCGCCCAGGTCGTCGATCTGTGCCTGTTCGAGCTGGACGCCCAGCACGCGCACACCGCGGCGGTGGTGGCCAACCGATGCGACCCGCCGCAGATGACGGCGGTCGCCGAGGCGTTGAAGCGCTTCGAACCCCAGACCTATGTGCTGCCGGAGGAGCCGCTCCTGGTCTCCCCATCGGTGGCGGAGCTTGAAAGAGCTGTTGAGGGGTCGCTGCTACGGGGCGACCTGGCGCTGGTGACCCGCGAAGTGATGGACGTCCTTGTGGCAGGCATGACGGCCGAGCATGTGGTCGAGCGGCTGACCGAGGGCGTGGCCGTCATCACCCCGGGCGACCGCTCCGATGTGGTGCTCGCCGTCGTGAGTGCCCATGCGGCCGAAGGCTTTCCGTCGTTGTCCTGCGTGATCCTCAACGGGGGCCTTGAGCTGCATCCGTCGATCGGGTCGCTGGTTTCCGGCCTTGGGCTGCGGCTGCCGATCATCACGACGAGGTTCGACACATTCGAAACCGCGAGCCGGGCGGCGTCGGCGCGTGGCCGGGTCACGGCCAGCTCGCAACGCAAGATCGACACCGCGATCGCGTTGATGGACAAGTACGTCGACACCGCGGATCTGCTTGCGCGGCTGGCCATTCCGATTCCGTCCGTCGTCACCCCGCAGATGTTCACCTACCAGCTGCTGGACCGCGCGCGCTCTGATCGCAAGCGCATCGTGCTGCCCGAGGGCGAGGACGACCGCATCCTCAAGGCGGCGGGGCGGCTGCTGCAGCGCGGAGTCGCCGACCTGACCATCCTCGGCGAGGAGCCGCAGATTCGCGCCCGCGCAGCCGAACTCGGCGTCGACTTGTCGGCGGCGGCGGTTCTCAACCCGCGCACCAGCGAGCTGTCTGACAGGTTCGCCGAGCAGTACGCTCAACTCCGCAAGCACAAGGGCATCACCGTCGAGCAAGCCCGCGAGACCATCCACGACGTCTCGTACTTCGGCACCATGCTGGTCCACAACGACATGGTCGACGGCATGGTGTCGGGCGCCACGCACACCACCGCGCACACGGTGCGGCCCGCCTTCGAGATCATCAAGACGCTGCCCGACGTGTCGACCGTGTCGAGCATCTTTCTGATGTGCCTGGCCGACCGGGTGCTGGCCTACGGCGACTGCGCGATAGTCCCGGACCCGACGTCCGAGCAACTGGCCGACATCGCGATCTCGTCGGCGCGCACCGCCGCCCAGTTCGGCATCGACCCGCGCGTGGCCATGCTGTCCTACTCGACAGGGACCAGCGGCACCGGCGCCGATGTCGACAAGGTCAGGACCGCAACCGAATTGGTGCGCAAACGCGAACCCGACCTGCTCGTCGAGGGTCCCATCCAGTACGACGCCGCCGTCGACCCGACCGTCGCCAAGGCCAAGATGCCCGACTCCAAGGTCGCCGGCCGGGCGACGGTGCTGATCTTCCCCGACCTCAACACCGGCAACAACACCTACAAGGCGGTGCAGCGCAGCGCCGGCGCCATCGCGATCGGCCCGGTCTTGCAGGGGCTGAACAAACCGGTGAACGACCTGTCACGCGGCGCGCTGGTCGAAGACATCGTCAACACCGTCGCGATCACCGCAATCCAGGCACAGGGCAAGTGATGTCGCGAAGCGTCCTGGTGCTGAACTCAGGATCGTCGTCAGTGAAATTCCAACTGGTGGATCCCGATTCGGGCGCCTCGCTGGCCGACGGCATCGTCGAGCGGATCGGCGAGGACGCGTCGGCGGCGAGCCTGACGGTCGGCGAGAAGGACGTGACCCGCGACGACCGAGTAGCCGACCACGAGGCGGCGCTGCGCACCACGTTCGAGTTGTTCGACGAGGCGGGCGCGCGCCTGGACACCGTCGGGCTCGTCGCGGTCGGGCACCGCGTCGTCCACGGCGGGCCGGATCTGTACCGACCGACGCTCGTCGACGACGCGTTGATCGCCAAGCTCGAGGAACTGGCTCCGCTTGCGCCGCTGCACAATCCGCCCGCCGTGCTCGGCATCCGAGTGGCGCGCAAGGCGCTACCCGATCTGCCGCACGTCGCGGTGTTCGACACCGCGTTCTTCCACGACCTGCCGGCCGCGGCGGCGACGTACGCCATCGATCGCGACATCGCCGAGCGGTGGCACATCCGCCGCTACGGATTCCACGGCACGTCGCACCAGTACGTCAGCGAGCAGGTGGCGGCCTTTCTCGACGTGCCGCTGGCCAAGCTGAGCCAGATCGTGCTGCACCTGGGCAACGGCGCGTCGGCGTCGGCGATCGTCGGCGGACGCCCGGTGGACACCTCGATGGGGTTGACGCCGATGGAGGGCCTGGTGATGGGCACCCGCTCCGGCGACATCGATCCCGGAGTGCTCACGTACCTGTGGCGCACAGCGAAAATGAGCGTCGAGGACATCGAGTCGATGCTCAACCGCCGCGCAGGCGTGCTTGGCCTCGGTGGCGAGATCGACTTCCGTGTGCTGCACCAGCGCATCGAATCCGGCCCCAGTTCAGACCAAGAGGCAGCGCAATTGGCCTACGACGTGTACATCCACCGGCTGCGCAAGTACATCGGCGCGTATCTCGCGCTGCTCGGTACGGCGGACGTGATCGCCTTCACCGCGGGCGTGGGGGAGAACGACGCGGCCGTGCGCCGTGACGCGCTTTCCGGCATGGCGGCGTTGGGCATCGAGCTCGACGAGCATCTCAACAACAGCCCCGCCAAGGCAGGGCGACGGATCTCGGCCGACAGCTCTCCGACGACGGTGCTAGTGATTCCCACCAACGAGGAGCTTGCGATCGCCCGGGGCTGTGTCCAGGTGCTCGACGGCTGAATCCTCGAGTGGCAGCAGCCCGTCGGGGTCACAGATTCGTAGGAAGCGTCGCACCGGCAGTCCGGCGACCATCACCCATGAGACGTCGTATCGGGCGCAGATGACGTTGACGTTGTGCAGTGCCGCGAAGGCCGCGGTGCCGAAGAATTCGATGACCGTCAGATCCAGCACCAAGTGTGTCGAGCCAACGATCTGACGTTCGATGTAGCTGGCGAGCACGCGGCTGTTGGTGGCATCGACCTCGCCCCTGACAGTGACAAGAACTGTCGAGTCCGCCAGGTGGCAGGCGGTGAAGATCGCGCGATGGTGTTCTTCGCGCCGGTCGAGCGACCCCGGGTCGGCGCGGAGGAGACGGCAGGTGCCTACGGCGGTCACGGTGGCCTCCCTCAGTCGAAACTGTGGGTGCCGTCAGGGATCGGGCCCTACTGTCTGAAAGCCGTCGCACTCGGGAGTTCAGCCCAATGCGCTCTTGACGTCACCAGTCGGCTGTCAACTCAACCTGAAGGGCAGGGTACTACGAAACTCGTAGGTTGACCATGGCTTTTCCCGAATATTTAGCGTTGTCCAGGGCGAACGTGGCTACGCAATTCGTCGTTGCTAGCCCTCGTCATCCTCGGCGCGGGGTGAGAAGGCCGTCTGTGCGCCGGTGCCGGTGAGCGCCAGCGCGATGAGTACGTCGACGGCGGTGATCGCCAGACCCCACCAGTACAACCACTTCGGCGGATTCGGTTCAACAGCAAAGAAGATGACGAGGAAGATCGGCCCGACGATGCCGCACAAGAAGATCTGCAGCTGAATCTTGAGGTATCGCTTGAGTGTGGACATCGATCAGAACGTGCTCGTCGGCCGCACGCTGTTGGCCAGGTCCACCAGTGCATAGCGGTGCGCCTGCGTCGGGGCGACGCGGGCCAGGCTGCGCAGCGACGCCTCCACGCCGAGCTGCAGCCCGTGCTCGGTAAACGGGAAGCCGAGGATGTGGTTGGTGCTTGCGGTGTTGTCGGCCAGCCAGTCCATCGCGGTGCCCAGCACCAGAGCGCGGATCTGCAGCACCCGCGGCTCGGTGTCGGGCAGCGCCTCCACCCTGCGGGCGGCGTCGCGGATCTGCTTTTCGGTGATCTCGCTCATGGACCGACCGGACAGCAGCGTCACCGCACTGGTCAGCCGCGCGGTCGTGAAATGCCTTGACGTGGCGGGCACTTCGTCGAGTGTCTGAACCGCGCCGTCGCGGTCGCCGTCCGCGGACTGAGCGCGGGCCAGGCCGAAGCCCGCCGAGATCACGCCGTTGTCGGTGCTCCACACCGTGTTGTAGAACTTGCGCTCGTCCGCGTTACCGGCCAGCTCGGCCGTCGCGGCCAGCGCCAGCTTGGGCGCCAGCTCGCCGGGCAGCGTGTCCAGCACTTCGGTGAAATGCTTTGTGGCCGACTCGTAGTCGGCCGACAGCATCTCGGCGACGGCGCGGAACCACACCAGCCGCCACCGCCAGCCGACCCGGCCCGCGAGGTCGTCGAGCTTGCGGGTGGCCTTCGCGACATCACCGAGATCCAGCAGCGCGCGGACCTCCATCAGCGGCAGCTCCACCGACTCGGACAGGTCGATGCCCTCGGAGTCCAGCGTGCCGTGCCGGGCGGCCCGCAGCGAATCCAGCGTCTGCACAGGCTGGCTCAACACCGTCGCCGACAACACCGTCGCACCGACGTCCGTCGGGTCGACCAACGGCACCGGGAACGCCTTGACGATCTCCTGCGCGGTCAGTCTCTCCGAGTGCACCTGCCCGTCGAGATAGACGTCGGTGTGCGCGACCAATAGGTCCACACCGAACGTCGACCGCGGCGGGGAGAACACCGTCGACAAGCCCGGCCGCGGCACCCCGGTGTCCTGCGCGACCACTTCGCGCAGCACGCCGAGCAGCTGCCCCGACATCTCCTCCGCGCTGCCGAACCTGCGCCGCGGGTCCGGGTCGATGGCGCGGCGTAGCACCCGGCCGAAGGAGTCGTATTCACTCAGCACCGGGTCGTCCTCGGGCAAGCCTTCGACATAGCGGCCCTTGCGGGTGCGCAGGTTCAGCGTCAGCGCCGCCAGCGTGCGGCCGACCGTGTAGATGTCGGTCTGCACGGTCGGGCCGGTGCGGACGATCTCCGGTGCCTGGTAACCCGGTGTGCCGTACAGGTATCCGAACGAGTTGATCCGCGATACCGCACCGAGGTCGATCAGCTTGAGCTGCTCCTCGGTCACCATGATGTTCTCGGGCTTGAGGTCGTTGTAGACCAGACCGTTCGAATGCAGATAGCCCAGCGCGGGCAGGGTCTCCAGCATGAAGCCGATGGCCTCCGCCACGGGCAGTCGGGTGTCGCCCTTGGCCTGTTTGAGCGATGTCCCGCCGACGTACTCCATCACGATGTAGCCGACCGGGTTGCCTTGCTTGTCGTTGTGCTCGACGAAGTTGTAGATCTTCACGATCCCGGGATGCGTTACCTCGGCGAGGAATTGGCGCTCGGCCATCGCGATGGTCTGCGCCTCCGCGTCACCGGAGTGCACCAAGCCTTTGAGCACGACGGGGCGGTCGTTGACGTTCTTGTCGTAGGCCAGATACACCCAGCCCAGTCCGCCGTGCGCGATGCAGCCCTTGATCTCGTACTGTTCGGCGACGATGTCGCCCGGACTCAACTGCGGCAGGAATGAATACGCGCTACCGCAGTGCGGGCACCAGCCTTCGGAGAGCGCGCGGCCGTCGGGCGACGACCGGCCGACCGGACGACCGCAGTTCCAGCAGAACCGCTTCGACTCGGCCACCACCGGATTGGTCATCAGCGCTTCGAGCGGATCCTTCGCAGGCACCCGGGGGATCTCCACCAAGCCACCGCCGAGGCGGCGGGTGGGCGACATCGCTCGCGTCACCGTGGTCGAGTGATCGTGCGGTTCGGTGTCTTCCGTGCCGACCGAGGTGCTGTCGACGTCTTCGTCGAAGTGCGGGCGGAAGATCGCCTGAGTCGCCATCGGGCGCATCGTCGACACGGAGTCCATGCCGAGATCGTCGAAGCTGGCCGGCTGGGTACCGGGGCCCTCGTCGAATTCTTTCGTCTCGGCCATCAGTCCGCATACCTCGCGACTGGGGGTGCCGGAGCCGGACCGAGCACCGTTAACCACTTGCGGTACAAGGTGTTCCAGGTGCCGTCGCGGCGGACCCGCTCCAGCGTGCCGTTGACGAACCGTACCAACCCGGTGTTCTCCAGGTTCACGCCGATCCCGTAGGGCTCCTCGTTGAGGCTGGGGCCGACGATGTGCAAGTAGGGATCCTGCGACACCAGGCCGGCCAGGATCGAGTCGTCGGTGCTGACCGCGTCCACCTGTCGCTGCTGCAACGCCACCAGGCAATCGGCCCACGTCACCACACCGACGATGATCGGCGGCGGGCTGATCTGCTGAATCCGCTCGAGCGACGTCGTGCCCTTCGCGACGCATACCCGCTTGCCGGACAGGTCGGACGGCTGCGAGATCGACGAATCCCGCGCGGCCAGGATCCGTTGGTTGGCGTTCAGGTAAACCGTCGAGAAGGAGACGAGCTTCTTCCGCTCACAGGTGATGGTCATGGTCTTGACAACGACGTCGACCTGATTGTTCTGCAGCGCGGCGACGCGGTCGGCCGACGACAGGATCCGGTACTCGACCTGTGACGGGGTGCCGAAGATGTCACGCGCGATCTCGCCGGCGATGTCGACGTCGAAACCGGTGATCTCGCCTGTGATCGGGTCGCGGAAAGAGAACAGGTTGCTGCCGATGTCGAGACCGACGATCAGCCTGCCGCGGTTACGGATGGTGGCTACGGCGGCGTCGGCTTCGGCCTTGTTATTGAACGGGCGCAGGCTGGCCGTGCGGTTGCAGTCGCCTTCGTCCGTGGGTGCCTTCGCAGGCACTGGTGGCAGCTCCTGCATGCCCGCGGGCGCGGGTGGCGCGAGTGTGACGCCCGGTGTCGGCATCACCGCAGCCCCCTGCGCGCAGCCGGTCAACACCGCCGCGGTGAGCAAGACCCACAACTTCCTCATCAGCCGTCTGTTCTTCGCGCGAGCGCTCATCGGCGCCCTCTGTTCTTCGCGCGAGCGCTCATCGGCGCCCTCTGTTCTTCGCGCGAGCGCTCATCGGCGCCCTCTGTTCTTCGCGCGAGCGCTCATCACCGGTACTCGCTTAGCCTCGGCCACAGGCCCAG
Source organism: Actinomycetota bacterium (assembly GCA_046725575.1). Lineage (GTDB taxonomy): Bacteria > Actinomycetota > Actinomycetes > Mycobacteriales > Mycobacteriaceae > Mycobacterium. The sequence continues at coordinate 11,086 of JBKOYU010000951.1, forward strand.
CGCCACCGCAAGCGCGGCGACGACCGACAGCGCCGCGGCGCCGACCGTCGCACCCGACAACACTCGGCGGGCGTTGAGGATGTCATTGCGCAACTGGTTTCGGCTCTCCTCGATGCCTTTGGTCAACGCGGTATCGAGCTTGTCGAACGCTGGCGTTGAGTCGTCCTCGCCGGTGCCGAGCGCCACCTGGGTGGCGGCCTGGTAGTTACCGACCGCGATGTAGGCGTTGATCCGGTCGTCGGCCGCCCGCCACCGCTTCAGCAGTTGTTCGGCGTCGGACAGGTCGCTCTTGTCGATCGCGTCGTCGCGGGACAGGTAGTCGGACAGTTGCTGCTGCATCGAGTCGATGCGTTGGTAGTAGGACTGCTTGCGCACGTCCTCGTCACCGCGCCGGATCAACGACAGCGTCTCGTCGGCGCGCGCCTGCTGCGCGGTGATGGCGAGACTCGTCACGGTCTTGAGGGACTCAGCCGCAGTGTCTTTCGCGCTGCGGCTGTCCGACGTCGAGATGACGAGGGCGGTGCCCACCCATATCAACATAATCAGTACGGCAAGGCCGCCCGCGATAAAGCCGATATTCACCCGGCGGCGAGTCCGGCGCGCAAGCCAACGGTTTGCGAACGCGCCGAACAACAGCGTGGCGAGCACCACGAGAATGACCGGCCCCGGAATCCTTGTCGACGCGGTCGTTTCGGCGTCCACCCGCGCCGACGTCTCTTCGTAGAGCCGCTGCGCGTCGGGCAGCATCTGCGTCTGCATCAACGACGACGCCTCGGACAGATACGACGAGCCGACCGGGTTGCCGGCGCGGTTGTTGGTGCGGGCGGTTTCGACCAGCCCGGTGTAAACGGACAGTTGGGCATTGACCCGGCCGAGAAGTTGCACCATCGGCTCGTCGGTCAGCCCGCTGGACGCGCGGGTGACCGCCACCGACGCGTCGGTGATGGCCTGCTCGTAGCGCTGCCGGACATCGCGCGGTTCGGAGCCGGCGATGAACGCGGTTGCCGCCGCGGCGTCGGCCACCGACAGCGTCGTGTAGAGCTGACCGGCCGCGAACGACAGCGGTTCGGTGTGATTAAGAACCGTTGTGAGTGCCTCTTGGCGGTCGTTAATGGTGGTCGACGTGGCAAATGCGCTGGCGATCACGAGCGCCGACAGCACGACCCCGATGGTCAGGATCCGGCCCGGGGTGGTCCAGAGGAACCACCAACGCGGGTGCGCTGGTGTTGTCGGCGACCGCGACGCCAGTGGCTCGGTCGACGGGTGCGCCAACTCCACAGTCACGTGTGCGCGAACCTCATCTTTTCGCTGCTCTCCGGCTATCGTCCCCGACTGCTCACAACTCTATAAAAGAATTCTAAGAGTTCCAGGGGTGACGTGTGGGTATTCGCGGGGCACGTCTTTCGGCCGTGTTCCCTATCCTTAACGCGTGCGTGGCGACGGGGACGGCTGGGTGTTGTCGGACAACGGCGCCGCCTATTGGGGCAGGCATGGCGCGGCCGGCCTGCTGCTGCGGGCGCCGGGCCCGGACGGCTCACCAGCGGTGCTGTTGCAACACCGGGCGCCGTGGAGTCATCAGGGCGGCACGTGGGGTCTGCCCGGCGGCGCCCGCGACAGCCACGAGACGCCCGAGCAGGCCGCCGTCCGCGAGGCCCACGAGGAAGCCGGGCTGCCTGCAGCTCTGTTGATCGTGCGCACCACCGTCGTCACCGCCACCGCGGCCGGCAGTCACTGGACGTACACGACGGTCATCGCCGACGCCGCCGAGCTGCTTGAGACCGTTCCCAACCGGGAGAGCTCGGAGCTGCGCTGGGTCGCCGTGGACGAGGTAGCCGACCTGCCGCTGCATCCCGGGTTCGCCGCCAGCTGGGCGCGGTTGCGTGAAGTGGCGGCGACTATCCCGCTGCTGCAAGCCGAGCTTTGAGCCGTTGCGCCGCGACCCGCGGGTCCTCGGCGCCGGTGATCGCGCGTACGACGACGATTCGGCGAGCGCCGGCCGCCAGCACCTCGGACAGCCGCTGTTCGTCGATTCCGCCGATCGCGAACCACGGTTTGTCGGTTGCCAATTCGGTGGTAGCGCGGACCAGGTCAAGGCCGGCTGCGGGGCGGCCCGGCTTGGTCGGGGTCGGCCAGCACGGGCCGACGCAGAAGTAGTCGACCTCCTCGGTGACCGCCGCGGTCGCCTGCTCACGGTCATGGGTGGACCGGCCGATCACCGGGCGCGGACCGATGATGTCGCGCGCGATCTGCAGCGGCAGGTCGTCCTGGCCGAGGTGCAGCACGTCGGCACGGGAAGCCAGCGCGATGTCGGCGCGGTCGTTGACCGCCAGCAGCGCGTCGTGGCGGCGCGCCGCATCGGCGAGCACCTCCAGCGCTTCCAGCTCCTGGCGGGCCTCGAGCGGGCCGAACTGCCGCTCTCCTGCTGAGCCCTTGTCCCGCAGCTGAATGATGTCGACCCCGCCGGCCAGCGCCGCGTCGGCGAATTCGGCCAGGTCACCGCGCTCACGGCGGGCGTCGGTGCAGAGATACAGCGACGCGGTGGCCAGCCTTTCACCGGGGGAATGCACACGGCGACCATAGCCGCCAAAACATAGGTAGTCCCCTACGCTAGGCGGCTCACACCGGCGGCGACATCGTGATTGCATGGCAAAACTGGGGGAACACGCAGTCGTACTCGGAGCGAGCATGGGCGGCTTGGTGGCCGCACGTGTACTGGCTGACTTCTACGACGAAGTCACAGTGGTGGAGCGTGACCTGCTGCCGCAGGCCGCCGCCAATCGACGAGGCGTACCGCAGGGCCGACACGTTCACGCCCTATTGGGACGCGGGTCCGCAGTGCTGGACGATCTGTTCCCGGCTTTCACCGATGAGCTCGTCGGCGCCGGAGCACCTGTCCTGGACCACCAGGACCTAGCCGAGGCGTATTTCTCCTTCGGGGGTCACGAATCGATGCAAACCGGAGGGTTTCCGAGTGTCCCGCCGGTCCTCATCCCGAGTAGGCCATTGCTGGAAAGCCTTGTCCGGCAACGGTTGCGCGCGACCGAGAACATCACGTTGCTCGAGGGATACGACGTCGCCGACTTGATGTCGACCGCGGTGAGCAATCGCGTCACCGGCGCGCTGATCTGCGCCCATAACGGTCGGGGTGAACAGGCGTTGGCC